>CAIUPC010000789.1 GCA_903900905.1 uncultured Acetobacteraceae bacterium | reverse complement strand
GGTAGAACGGCGCCGCCATCGCCACCCGGTCGCCGGGATCGAATGCCGCCAGAAACGCCAGCGGGAACGCGCCGGAGGCTCCGACCGTTACAGCCACCCGCTCCACCGGCACGTCCAGGCCGTACCATTCGCGGTAATGCAAAGCGATGCGCTCGCGCAGGGACCGGCGCCCGAAGGCCTCGGTATAGCCCAACGGGTTGCCGGACCGCAGCGCCGCGTGGGCCGCTTCAACCGCGCCAGCCGGGGCGCCAGTGCCGGGCTGGCCGACTTCCATGCGGATCGTGCGCGGCTCGCCCGGTTGGAGCGACGCCTGCCGCGCGTTGGCGGCGGAAATCACGTCCATGACCATGAACGGTGGCGCGAAAGCGCCCCGCCCGACCTTCAGCACCACCTCAGCCCCCCGTCGCCGCGAAGCCGGATTCCCGCGGATCGGCCGCGAAGCCGCAGCTTTCGGCTTTACCGGGGAGGTAGCGCGCGCAGGACATCACATTGGCGCGCCCGGGCTCCGCCACCACACCGGCCATGGGCTGACCGGTGCGCAGCGCATTCATCAGCCCGGTGGCAACCGCCATCGGTGCCCCCGCCTGCCCGGACCCACCCGCGGCGGCACGGAAGGCATGTTCGGCGTCATTCCACACCAGACCGGCCGCAAGCAGCGGCTGCGGCGCCACGGCGGGGGAAGCGCCAAGCAGGAAGCCCATGCCAGGCACGACCCGGCCGGTGCCAAACAGATTGCCCATCGTCACCGCGCACATCACCGCATTGCCGTCCCGATCGACCGCACCGAAGCTGGTCGAGGCCGGCAAAGCGGGCAATCCGGCCGCCGGTAAATCGGCGGTCTGCAGGATCTGCTCCGCGCTGGCCCCGCCCGCCCGCCAGCGCGCGGCGGCGGCCAGGCCGCGGGCGGTGGCACCGCCGAGGTCGTTGGCGTTGCGCGTCAGCACACTGAACCCGGCGGCGGCGGCAAGGCCACCATCGGCCGGCGGCGGCAGGAAGGCGACCTTGTCCGGGCCATAGGCGGTGATCAATGCACCCGCGACTCTCGGCACGGCGCCGCGCAAATCGCTGACAGTGAGCGGCCCGCCAGCAGAGCGGGAGCCTTCCTCCAGCCGCCGCGCCAGCACGCCCTGATACAGGTCGCCAACACCGGCCAGGCGGATTTGCGCCAGGGTCGCCGCCAGATCCGGCTGAACCATGGTCTGGCCCTCGGTCAGCGGCACGCCATTGCGGCTGAAGGCCGCCCGCGCGCCCGGGTCGGTCAGTAACGGGCCGTGCACGAGGCTGAGGTCGCGGACGAAGGCCCGCGAGGCCGGGACACCCTGGCGCGCCAGTTGTTCGGCCCGGGCGACCAGCCCCTCAAACGGCAGCTTGCCGTAGCGGGTGTGCAGCAGAAACAGGCCTCGCGCCATCATCGGCACCGCGGCGGGGCGATCGCCGCCGGCTGAACCGCCAGCCGGGGCGACGGACGGAAACAGGATCGCGTCGGGGATGCCGCCATTGACCGAGGTCTTGCTGGCGGCATAGGCGATGCAGGCCCCTCCCCCGCCAAGACCGGCGCGAGAGGCGTAGGTGACCGACAGCGCGAAGCCCATGGCCGAAACCGCGTCGGCCGCGGTGCCGCCAGCGGACAGAACCTCCCGCCCCAGCAGGGCCGCGCGCGGTTCATCGGCGACGGCGCCGCCGATAAAGCCCTCGACATAGCCTTGCTGGCCTGGCTGGGTGCCGCCGCCGAACAGTGTCTCGCTGACCTTGCTGCCGGCTTTGTCCAACGTGCTGCATGCGGTGAGGGACAGGCTGAGCAACAATGAGACAACGGCGCGCGGCCGCGCTAAGCTGCCCGCTATGGTGCCCCCGATGCTTCCCCGGACCCGATCCACCCTGCTCGCGCTGTCGTTGGCCATAAGCGCCTTATTCCTTCCGCCGTTGTGTAAGCCCGCCCGGTCGCAGGATCGCCCGCCTGGGGAGCGCATTCTGCTGATCCGGGACGCCGAAACCGAAACCCTGTTGCGGACCCTCGCCACATCCATCTACCGCGCCGCCGGGCTGGATCCCCGCACGGTCCGCATCATCCTGGTACGGGACCGTGCCATAAACGCCTTCGTCACCACCGGCAACCGGATGTTCATACACACTGGCCTTCTGCTGCGCACCGATTCGGCGCTGGAGGTGGTGGGAACCATGGCGCATGAGACCGGCCATGTCGTCCATGCCGATATCAGCCGCGCGCCGGAGAATGCGCGCGAGGCGATGCTGAAGACCCTCGGCAGCCTGCTGATCGCCGGTGCGGCGGGTGTGGCCGCCCATGACGCCGGGCTCGGGGCCGGTGCGTTGCTGGGCGGCGCGTCGATGGCGCAGCGCAGCTACATGTCCTTCTCCCGCTCGCAGGAAGAAAGCGCCGACGAATCGGCCCTGCGCTTCCTCGATCGCCTCGGCTGGTCGGCGCGCGGCCTGGCCCGGCTGTTTGAGCGGTTGCAGGCAGAGGATGTGCTGATCTCCGACCGCCGCGATCCGTATCTGATGACCCATCCGCTGAACCAGGATCGCATCGCCTTTGTCCGGGCGCATGTGGCGGCGACGGCGGGGGTTGGCGATCTGCCGGCGGAGATGGAAGCCCGTTTTCGCATGGTGCGGGCCAAGCTGGACGGGTTCCTCAGCACCCCGCGTTCGGTCCTGAAAGCCTATCCCGCGACGGACCCATCCCCGGCGGCACGCTATGCGCGGGCGGCGGCGGAACACCAGTTCAGCCATCGGACGGAGGCCCTGGCGCTGATGGAGGGGCTGGTCGCGGAGCAGCCGAACAATCCCTGGTTCCATGAATTGCTGGGCCAGATCCTGTATGAGAACGGGCAGCCCAAACCGGCCATCGCCGCCTACCGCACGGCCGTCCGCCTGGCCCCGGATCAGCCGCTGCTGCGGCAGGGGCTGGCGCAGGCCATGCTGGAAAGCACCGACCGCGCGCTGCTGGTCCCGGCCATTGAGATGCTGGAAACCGCGCAGCGGCAGGACCCCGAGGATGATGCCACCTGGCACCTGCTGGGCATCGCCTGGGGGCGCAAGGGCGATATCGCGCAGGCCAACCTGGCCTTGGCGGAGGAGGCAACGCTGGCGGGAAATACCCAGGGCGCGCGACGCTTCGCTCGCATCGCCGCCGATTCCCTGCCACAAGGCCCGGCGAAACTGCGTGCCCTCGATATCGCCAACGCGATGAAGAAAGAGAACCGACAATGAGAGTGTTCCCCCGGGTCGTTGCCCTGGCGCTGATCCTGATCTCGGCCGTGACGGTCCCCCTCGCCATGGCGGGCTTCGATGCCAGCCAGCGGGCGGAAATCGTCTCGATCATTCGCGAGGCGATGAAGACGGATCCCTCGATCCTGAAGGACGCGATCGCGGCCCTGCAGGCGGATGAGGGGGAGCGGGAGCGGAACCTGGCGCGCGACACCCTGGCCTCCGTCCGGGGCCGTTTGGTGTCGGCGGAGGACCCGGTCGCCGGCAATCCGGATGGCGATGTGACGATCGTTGAGTTCTTCGATGTCCGCTGCCCCTATTGCAAGCGCATCGAGCCGGCGATGGCGCAGTTCCTGGCCAGCGATAAGAAAGTGAAGCTGGTTTATAAGGATCTGCCGATCCTGGGGGCGGCGAGTACGCTGGGCTCGAAGGCGCTGTTAGCGGCGCATCGCCAGCGTGGGTATGAGGCGTTCCGTACGGCGGTGATGAAGATACCGTCCGATATCACCATGGCCTCGCTGGAAGGCGTGGCGAAGAAGCAGGGCCTGGATTGGGCCCGCATGGTTCGCGACATGGAAGATGCGGGGGTGCGCCAGCAGATCGAGCGGAACCTGGAACTGGCGCATATCCTCAACATTCAGGGCACCCCGGCGCTGATCATTGGCGATGAGGTGGTGCCGGGCGCGATTGATGCGGCGGATATGGCGAAGCTGGTCGCGGCGGCGCGCCGGGCGAAGGGCTGATACCGGGTCTGGCGACCGCTTGATCAGGCGTGAACGGCCAGACGGCACCCAGTCCGCTCAGGCGTTCTCGTCATCGTCTCATAGTATCATTTTCCGATATTCTGTCCCATTTTACGCTTCAACGCCCCTCGGAATCCACCGCCAGCACCACCGGGGAGCGGCTTTCCAGCAGCGCCCGCACCAGGTCTTCATCCGGGGGGCCAAATGTGGCGTCAGGCGGCACGCCGCCATGGCGGCGGATCAGGGCCGCGCGCCGTGGATGCAAAATCGCATAGATTTCAGCGTCGGAGCGTTGTGGCGGTTCGGCGGGCTCTGACCGGGGCGGCTTTGGCGCGGCCAACTTCGGCGCCGGGGGTTGTTCGGGTTCGGACGGCGGCGGGTCGACCGGTTCGGGGGCGGCGGGCGGGCTCAGCCGGGTTGTCATGGAGGAGGCCGCGATGTGCTCCGCCATGGCCGCGGCCGCGGCGGCGGTCTCGTCGCTGTCGCGTTTGATGCGGATCGCCTGCATCTGCTGGAGCGACCGGATGGCACTCTGCGACTGGCGCATCATGCTGCCGGCCTGGGCGGTGCATTTCAGGGCCATAACGAGGGGCATGGCGGGATCGTTGGCCGCCCGCAGGCATTCCTGCGCATGGGCGGCGGCGGCGACGGACTGGGCGGCGAGGATGGCCTCGGCGGCGGTCACCGGGCAGAGGGAGGCGGCGGCGGCGACCGCGGCCTCATTGCGCTCATGCAGGGCTTCCGGCGAATTGTCGCGTGGTGGCGGCAGGCAGGCTGTCAGCGTGAAGTATATGTGCCGGTAGGTGAGCGCGGCACGGCGGATGGCGGGGTCTTGTG
>CAIUPC010000788.1 GCA_903900905.1 uncultured Acetobacteraceae bacterium | reverse complement strand
GTCCTCCAGGCTGACATCGCCGGTATCGGCCTGGGCCCGCAGCTCCGCCAGCGTCCCCTCCGCGATCAGCCGCCCTTCATCGATCACCCCGATCCGGTCGGCCATGCGTTCGGCGACGTCGAGGATGTGTGTGGTCATGATCACCGCGCAGCCCTCCGCCAGACGGTCGCGCAACACGCCTTTGACGATGCGCGCGGAGCCGGCGTCGAGGCCGGTCAGCGGTTCATCCAGAATGATGAGCTTCGGGTCATGCACGAGCGCACCCGCCAGAGCGACCTTCTGGCGCATGCCCTTGGACAAGCTCTCACAATGGCTGCGCGCATGCGGGGTCAGGCCGAGCAGATCGAGCAGCTGCGTCCCCCGCGTCCAGGCCAATTGCCGGTTCACGCCCCAAAGACCGGCGACGAAATCCAAATATTCCAGCGGGGTGAGCTTGTCATAGACCATCGGCTCATCGGACAGCCACGCCATGATGCGTTTGGCCCCGATCGGGTCCCGGAGCGCATCGATGCCGAACACCGAGATGGCGCCCGCATCGGGGCGCAATAAGCCAGTGATCATGCGTAAGGTGGTGGTCTTGCCGGCCCCGTTGGCGCCGAGGAGGATGTAGAACTCCCCGATCCGGACCGTGAGGTCGAGCCGATCAACGGCGGGGCGGTCGAAAATTTTGGTCAGGCCGCGGGTTTCAAGCGCGAACTGGGGCGGGTCGATGTCCATGCGGGCTGGGTCGTCCGTTGGTTCGGGGCGGGGCGCGATGCAGTATGCCCGTCCTGGTTGCATCGCGCCACGGTCCTCAGCCCCGCCAGAACGGCTTGCGCAGTTCCTGGCCGATGGTCCAGCGATCCGCGCTAAAATCCTGCAACTCCCGATCGCTCAACAATGCCATCGCGTCGCGATCCTGTTGCCGCTTGCGGGCACGCTCCATCCATATGTGCAGAAGCGCGCGGGCCCCATGAAACGAGGGAACGGGAAAGGCCGGGACATGAAGGCCGGAGGTGGTGGTGGACATGGGATCTGCTCCTGTTGTGCGGCGGGTGCCGCTGTCAAAAACAGAATGCCGAAACGCCATTGATTGTTGAAATCGATAGATGATATTCGATACATCGTATTTTTCGATATAGAGGACGCCATGAACCTCGCATCCGTCGATCTGAACCTGCTGGTGGCGTTCGAGGCCCTGATGGCCGAACGCAACGTCACCCGCGCCGGCCTGCGGATCGGCCTCGGCCAACCGGCCATGAGCGCCGCGCTCGGGCGCCTGCGCCTGACGTTCAAAGACGAGCTGCTGGTCCGCGTCCCTGGCGCGGCAATGCGGCCGACCGAAAAAGCCGTGGCGCTGAACCGGTCCGTCAGCGAAGTCCTGGCGCGGGTGCGGGAGGTTTTCGATGCCGAGGCCGGGTTCGATCCCGCCGCCGCCCGCGCCGTGTACCGGATCGCGACCAGCGATCATCCCGCGACTCTGGTCCTGCCTCGGTTTTTGGCGGTGCTGCGGGAGAAGGCGCCGGGAATCGATGTGCGCATTTCGGTGCTCGATAAGCGCGATGCCTTCGATCTTCTGGATCGCGGCGAAATGGACCTGCTGATCGGTTCGTTCCGCAACGTGCCAAAGCGCATCCGCCGGCGGCCGCTTTATTCGGACTCGTATTTGTGCGTCAT
>CAIUPC010000787.1 GCA_903900905.1 uncultured Acetobacteraceae bacterium | reverse complement strand
GTTTGATTGGTCCCGCCACTGTCGGAGCAAACCGGTTCCGATGGCAAGGCAGACCCGGCCTTCGGCCCGCCCATGCTTACGCACTTGCCACAAGCATCGGCCCTGTCATGATCCCCCGGTCTCAGCCGGGCCGCAGCCAGTGACCGAATTCCCAGTCTTCCTCTCCGCCGTGTCGAACGAGTTCGGGTCCGCGCGGGACTGGCTGGCGAGCGATCTGCAGTCGCACGACGTCCCGCACCGGATCCAGCGCAGCTTCCGCCATGACGGTCAGGCGGACACGCTGCTGCACAAACTCGCCAACTATATCGAGCGCTGCGGCACCGTCGTCTGCCTGATCGGCCGCCGATCCGGGACCGGCTTTCCGCAACCGGGGGAGGCCGAGGCCTTCCGCCATTGCCTGCCGCCGGGCATCGCCGAGGCCTCCTACACCCAGTGGGAATTCTTCTTCGCCCGCCATTTCAAGCGGCGCTGCCTGGTCTTTTTCGCAACGGATTCGTTGAAACCCGACACCGAAACGCCGCCGGACGGCGACCGCGCCGATCTGCAGGCGGCGTTCGTGGCTTATGTCCAAACGCTCGGGCTGCAATGGGCATCGGTCGGCAATGCCGGCGACTACCGGGCCGAGGCGCTGAAAGAACTGCTGCACCACGAACGCATCCCGAAACCCATCCTCCTCCCCTACCCATCCCTCGGCACGCTGTTCAAAGGCCGCGACGACTTCCTCCACCGCCTGCGGGCCAGCCTGACCCGCCCCGACGGCGGCACCGCCGTCATTGCCGGGCGGGCGGTCCATGGCCTCGGCGGGGTCGGCAAGACGCGGGCGGCGGTGGAATATGCCTGGGCGCATCGCGACGCCTACACCGCCCTCGCGCTGCTCGAAGCCGAGACGCCGGATCGGCTGCAAACCAGCCTCGCCGCTTTGACCGGCCCGCTCCGCCTCGCCGAACACGCCGCCACCGACCAGGAGGTCCAGGTCGAGGCCGCGGTCGCCTGGCTGAACGCCAATCCCGGCTGGTTCCTGATCCTCGACAATCTCGACACGCAACCGGCGCTGGACGCGGCGCACAGGCTGCTCGGGCGGCTGCACGGCGGGCATGTGGTGATGACCAGCCGGCTGGGCCAGTTCCCGCGCGGGGTGGAGCGGCTGGATCTGGGTGTGCTGACGCTGGACGCCGCCGCGTCCTTCCTGCTGGACGCCTCCGCCACCGGCCGCGTTCCGGCCCCGGACGACGCGGCCCAGGCGCGGCAACTGGCGGCCGATCTGGGGCAGTTGGCTTTGGCGCTGGAGATGGCGGCGGCGACCATCGACACCAAACGCCTGAGCTTCGCCGGCTACCGCAAACTATGGGAGGGCAACCGCGCCCGCGTCGTCGGCTGGGCCAGCCAGGCCATCACCGGCTACCACCACGCGGTGGCGGAGACCTGGCAGACCTCGGTGGACGAGCTCTCCCCGGAGGGAAAGGCGCTGCTGGAACGCCTGGCCTTCCTGGCGCCGGAGTCGGTGCCAATGACCCTGCTGGAGGTCCCGGTGCCCGGGGTGGACAGCGAGGATGCCGAGGCCGCGCTGGACGACCTCGCCGCCTATTCGCTGGCCACCCGCGACGCGACCGGCGAGAGCTTCACGATCCACCGCCTCGTGCAGGATGTGACCCGGCGCGGTCTGGCACCTACGGAGCGGGCGACGGAGCGGCTGACGCAGGCGTTGGGCTGGATGAACGCGGCGTTTGTTGGCGAC
>CAIUPC010000786.1 GCA_903900905.1 uncultured Acetobacteraceae bacterium | reverse complement strand
GGTTCCTGCGCGACCAGCCCGCGCTCCAGCAAATCGGCCAGCACCCGGGCGAGGGATTGCTTGGTGATGCGCAGAATCCCCAGCAGGTCGGTGACCGTCAGGCCGGGATTGCGGCCGATGAAGTGCAAGGCGCGGTGATGCGCACGGCCGAGGCCGATTTCCTCCAGCAATGTGTCGGCGGCGTGGGTGAAGTCGCGATAGGCGAAGAACAGCAGGTCCTGCGCTTGGCGGACGGCGGCGTCGTGCGATTCGGGCATGGCTGGCATGGGGCGAATATGAGTCAGTATTATTGACTCATCGGCATTTGGATGCGATCAATCGCCTCGTTGAGCAAGAATGATGCGGAGACCGAAGCCATGACGTTGGTTCCTTTCGACGACCGGGATGGATGGATCTGGTGGAACGGATCCCTGGTTCCCTGGCGGGATGCCAGGTTGCATGTGTTATCGCACGGTTTGCACTATGCCAGCGCCGTGTTCGAGGGCGAACGCGCCTATCGCGGCCACATCTTCCGCCTGCGCGATCACACCGATCGGTTGATCGCCTCCGGCCGCTGGCTCGGCTTCGACATCCCCTGGTCGGCCGAGGAGATCGACGCGGCCAGCGCCGCCGTGCTGGCGGCCAATGGGCTGACCGACGGCTATGTCCGCCCGATCGCCTGGCGCGGGTCGGAGACGTTGGGCGTCTCCCCCGCCGGCACCGGGGTTCAGCTCGCGATCGCCGCCTGGGCCTGGCCCAGCTATTACGGGGCCGACAGGATGCAGGGGATCCGGCTGGCGGAGGCGGTGTGGAAGCGGCCGTCGCCGGAAACCGCGCCCACGGCGGCGAAATGCACCAGCCTTTACACCATCGGCACCCTGTCGAAGCAGCGGGCGGAGGCGGAGGGCTGCAGCGACGCCCTGATGCTCGACTGGCGCGGCCGGGTCGCGGAAACCACCGGCGCCAATGTGTTCTTCGTCATCGACAACGCGCTGCATACGCCAACGCCGGACGGGTTCCTCGACGGCATCACCCGCCGCACCGTCATGGCCCTGGCGCGCCAGAACCAGATGACGGTGATCGAACGCCCGATGGACCCGGGGGAGATCGCCGGCGCCTCCGAAGTCTTCCTGGCCGGCACCGCGGCGGAGGTCACCGCGGTGCGCGAAATCGGCCCGCATCGCTTCACCCCCGGCCGCATCACCGAGACCCTGATGCGCGGCTACGACGCTTTGACCGCCTGCCCGCCGGCGGAGGTGGCGCGGAACCTCGGCTAAGACCTATTCTCCCGCCGCGACCATGCGGGAGAGCGGACCATGACCACCGATACCGACGTCATCGTTATCGGCGCCGGCTGCGCCGGACTGGGCGCGGCCGCCGTCCTGCGCGATGCCGGGGTTCGCTGCCTCGTGCTGGAGGCCGCGGATCGCGTGGGCGGCCGGGCCTGGACGGCGCATCCACCGCAGCTCGGCGGCGACTGGTTCGACATGGGCGCGGTCTGGTTCCACGACGCCGAACACAACCCGCTGGTCCGCCTCGCCGAGGCCGCCGGGGACACGCTCCTGCGCTCCGACGAATTGCGGACCGAGCGCACCTTCGTCGGCGATCGGCTGGCGACGGCGGCGGAGCTGGCGTCCTACGACGGCGCCTGGTCGCGGTTTGGGGAAGCGGCCGATACGCTGCTGGCGGTGCATGACGACGTGTCGTTGCGCGATGTCACGCGCAGCCTGCCAGACGATCCCTGGGCCGCGACGATCGAGGCCTGGGAGGGGCCGGTGATCTGCGTCACCGACGGCGACCGCTTCAGCGCCCGCGACTGGCGCACCAACGCACTCGGCGGCAGCAACCTCGTGCCCGAGGGCGGTATCGGCGCCTTCGTCCAGCGCCGCTGCG
>CAIUPC010000785.1 GCA_903900905.1 uncultured Acetobacteraceae bacterium | reverse complement strand
CGTAGCCCCAGTCGTGACGATGGGTCCGGTCACCGAGATAGCAGCTATGGCTGTGTTCGCGAATGATATCCACCAGGGGCGCGCCGCCCAGTTGTTCGGCCAATACCCAGGTGGCCGCCTTGTCGCGCCACATCAAGGGGGTCTCCAGCACGAAACGCCGCTGCATGCCGAGGTTCAGCGCCAGTTGCATCGCCTTCATCGTGTCGTCGCGGCAATCCGGGTAGCCGGAGTAGTCCGTCTCGCACACCCCCAGCACAATCCGCCGAAGGCCCCGCCGCCAGGCCAGCGCCGCGGCGCAGGTGACGAACAGCAGGTTGCGGCCGGGAACGAAGGTGTTGGGCAGGCCTTCCTCGGTCATGGCGATGGCGATATCGGCCGTCATCGCCGTCTGGCCCAGCCCGCCCAGCGTGGCTGTCAGGTCCACCATGTGATCGTCCTTCAGACGCTCGGAGGCGAGCGCCTGGCGGATCGGCTCGCGGCACGTCAGCTCGATCGCATGGCGCTGGCCATAGGCGAAACCGATGGTCTCGACATGCGAATACCGGTCCAGCGCCCAGGCGAGGCAGGTGGTGGAGTCCTGGCCGCCGGAGAAGAGCACCAGGGCTTTGTCGTCGGATAGAAAGCTGTGAGCCATCACCTAATCCCGTCATAGCGGGCGCAGGCCCGCCACCCACGACTTAGAGCATGATCGCCAGAGGTGGAACCACACGGCGGCATGAATCACGCGACAAAACAAAGAGCTAGACCATATTCGAACCCGTATGTTGATCCAACCTCAAACGATCATGGTCTAGCGCTCCGCACCCCTGTTATCCAATGCAAAATCGCCCTATCTTCCCGGCATGGACCTCGATTTCAGCGAAGACGAAATCCGCCGCTACTCGCGCCATATCCTGCTGCAGCAAGTCGGCGGGATCGGGCAGGCGAAGCTCAAAGCCGCCCGCGTGCTGGTTATCGGCGCCGGCGGGCTCGGCTCCCCCTTGGCGCTTTATCTCGCCGCCGCCGGTGTCGGCACCATCGGCCTGGTGGACGACGACCATGTGGAGATCTCCAATCTCCAACGCCAGATCGCCCATACCACCGCCCGGATCGGCGTCTCCAAAGCGGCTTCCGCCGCCGAGGCGGCGCTGGCGATCAATCCCAATGTGGTCATCGAACCGCACGCCTTCCGGCTGAACCCGGACAATGCCATCGACCTGATCGCCCGCTACGATCTGGTCTGCGACGGCACCGACAACTTCGGCACCCGCTTCCTGCTAGCCGATGCCTGCGCGCTTGCGAAAAGGACCTTGGTCTCCGCCGCCGTGCTGCGCTTCGACGGTCAACTCTCCGTGTTCAAACCGCATGAGGGCGGGCCCTGCTACCGCTGCCTCTATCACGAAGCCCCGCCCGACGGGCTGGTGCCGACATGCAGTGAGGCCGGGGTGCTCGGCGCCGTCACTGGCGTGATGGGCACGTTGCAGGCCACCGAAGTGCTGAAGGAAATCCTCGGCATCGGCGAATCGCTCTCCGGCCGCCTGCTGGTCTGGGACGCGCTGGCGACTCGCTTCCGCACCATCAAGCTGCGGCCTGATCCGAAATGCGCGCTCTGCGGGCCCGAGGCGACGATCAAGGACCTGTCCGCCCACGCTGAAACCAGCGGACCGGTCTGTGCCGTCTGAATCCCTCGGCATTCTGCTGCTATCGGGCAGCCACGACCGGGCGCATTACGCCTTCGTGGTCGCATCCGGCGCCGCCGCACTGGGCCGCCGTGTCACCCTGTTCGCCACCAATCTGGGCTGCATCGCGCTGATGCGCGATTGGTCCGGCCTGACGGATGCCACCCGCGACACCCGCATCATGGCCGCCGGCGTCGCCGGTCTTGCGGAGCTGCGGGAGGCTGCGGTCGAACTCGACGTGCGCCTGATCGCCTGCGAAGCCGGTTTGCGCGCGGAGGGACTGGATGCCGCCAATTTGATCGATGGTGTGACCGTCGCCGGCATTGCGACCTT
>CAIUPC010000784.1 GCA_903900905.1 uncultured Acetobacteraceae bacterium | reverse complement strand
TCCGCCAGCGTGATGGCCTCGGTCAGGTCGTGGGTGACGAAGACCATGGTGGTGCGCGTCGCGGTCCAGAGTTTCAGGAGTTCGTCATGCATTACCAGGCGCAGCTGCGCGTCCAGCGCGCCGAACGGTTCGTCCATCAGGATGGTTTCGGGTTCGTACGCCAAAGTCCGCGCCATGCTGACGCGCCGGCGCATGCCGCCGGAGAGCTGGGCGGGAAACGCGGTCTCAAACCCTTTCAGCCCGACGCGGTGCAGCCACATATGCGCGGTTTTCAGGCGGGTTTCGCGGTCCTGGCCGCGCAGTTCCAGCGCGATGGCGACATTGTCCTCCACCGTGCGCCAGGGCAGCAGGGTATCGCGCTGGGTCATGTAGCCAACCCGGGTATTCGGCTCCGCCACCGGCGTGCCGCGGTAGAACACCCGCCCGGCGCTCGGTTGCAGCAGCCCCGCCGCCATGTTCAGCAACGTCGATTTGCCGCAGCCGGAGGGGCCGACAATCGCCAGAAATTCTCCTTCGCGCACCGTCAGATCCACGTTCTCGCAGGCGGTGACGGTGCCGCGCCGCGTGGTGAAGCGGCGTGCGATGCCGCGATATTCGATCAGCGGCGTGTCGTTCATTTCGTCAGGTCCTTGATCGCCGCGCGCACGAAGGACACATCCACGACATCACCGAATGCCACAGGCTTAAAGGCGTTGGGCGGCATCACCACCTTCTCGAACGCCAGCTCCCGATCGAAATGATCCGGGGTGATGTCGGGGGTTTTGGGCATATAGGGCAGGTATGTGGCCCAGGAGGTCAGGAAGGTTTGCTCGTCCATTTCCTTGAAGAAGGCCCGCGAGGCCTTGCGCGCCGCGTCCGGGTCGCGCGCGATCAACATCGTCGCCCGCACCATGGCCCGCGCCATCGCTCGTGCGACCTCCGGATGCGCCTTGTTATAGGACGCCAGCCCGTAGAGCGTGCCGTATGTGGTGCCGTCGAGTTCCGTCAGCTCCCCCGGCCTGACCAGATCGACCGTCAGCCCCTGCTGCTTGGTCAGGATGTCCACGCCCGGCAGGCAGGCGCAGCCATCCACCTGGCCCGCCTGCATGCCCGCGATCTGCGATTGCATGCCGCCGAGCGGCACGATCTGGAAATCCCGGTCTGGCGACATCCCATGCGTGATCGCCAGATACCGTACCGTCATGTCGGAGCTGGCGCCGGGGGTGGTGATCGCCAGCTTCAGCCCCTTCATCAGCTTCACCCGCTCTTTCAGCGGCATATCCAGCGACAGGCCGCGCGCCTTGGCCACATCCGCCCGCACCACCATCGGATTGAAAAAATACGACAGCGTGGCAAAGGCCCGGACATCGTCGAGCCCCTTGCGATGCGCCATCATCCCGTCCAGCAGCACGGAGGCGGAGAACTGCCCGCCCCCGCCCAGCAGCGCCGTCATCGCCTTCGGCCCGCCGCCAGCCAAAACGACATCGACCTTCAGCCCCTCTTCCGCGAAATAACCCTCGGTCTGCGCGATATAAAGCGGCACGAAATTGAAACTAAGGCTGCTCTGCACCAGCGTGATCGGCGTTAAATCCTTCGCCGACACAGGCGTAACGACCGCGATCCAAACCGCCAGAAATCCGAAAAAAAACCGCATCACATCCCCCATCGCGAGCCGCCAGCCTATCATCGTCACAAGCGACGCGGGAGTGGGCGCCAAACCAGCAGGATTGGCCGCGCAGCAAAGCCCGTCCTATACTCCCCGCCATCAATCGAACACGCCACGCCCAGGGGACAAAACACCATGAAAGCATATGAAGCCATCGCCCAATCGCTCCGCGCCGAGGGCGTGGACAAGTTCTTCGGCCTGATGGGCGACGGCAATATGTGGCTCTGGGGCGCGTTCTGCCGCGACCCGGCGGTGCGCGGCTACAGCGCCCGCCATGAAGCCATGGCCGTGTCCATGGCCGACGGCTATTCCCGCACCACCGGCAAAGTCGGCGTCGCCATGGTCACCTGCGGCCCCGGCCTGACCCAGTGCGGCACCTCCCTGATCGCCGCCTATCGCGGCAAGACCCCGGTCGTGCTGATCGCGGGCCACATCGCTGAAGGGTCCAAGAACCGCACCCAGCTCATGGATCAGAAGCGCTTCGTCGAAGCCTGCAACACCCGCTTCCACACCGTCACCAGCCTCGACAACATGGCCGAGGAAATCGCCGAGGCCTTCTACGCCGCGCGCATCAACCGCTGCCCCGTCCTGCTCAACCTGCCGATGGACCTGCAGGAAGAAGATTTCGACTGGGACTACGAATACCGCCCCTCCACCCAGTTCCTGCCCCGCCGCATCGAAACCCCGAACCCCGACCAGCTCGCCCCGGTGATCGAGAAGCTGATGGCCGCCAAGCGCCCCGTGATCGTCGGCGGCCGCGGCGCCATCATGGCCGGCGCCAAGGACGAAATCCTCAAGCTCGGTGACCGGATCGGCGCGCTGCTCGCGACCTCGCTGCAAGGCAAGGGCCTGTTCGCCGGTGAGGAATGGGATGTCGGCATTTCCGGCGCCTTCGCCTCCGCGCCCACCGAGCACCTGCTCGCCGAAGCTGACTTCGTCCTCGGTGTCGGCGCGGAGCTCGGCTACTACACGACCGAAGGCGGGCTGATCTTCCCCTCCGCCGAGGTCGCGCGCATCGACATCAAGCCGATGCCGGAAGAAATCGGCGTCATCCCCGGCCTGTACGTCCAGGCCGACGGCCGCAAAGCCATCGCCGCCATCAACGAAGCGCTGGAAGCCCGCCAGGTCCGTAGCGAGGGTATGCGCACCGCCGAAAACCGCGCCATCCTCGACGCGCCGGCGCATGTCTTCACCCCGCCGACAGACGGTCTCGACCCGCGCGCTTTGGCGACCAATATCGGCGCCGCGTTGCCGGACGATGTCCTCGTCACCTGCGGTGCCGGCCATTTCTTCTCCTGGGTCGGCATGTACATGCCGCTTCCGAAAGGGTCGGAGATCCAGTATTCCTACAACTTCGGCGCCGTCGGTCAGGGCATCGGCGTCATGATCGGCACCGCCGCCGGCAACCCCGGCCGCAAGCATGTCGCGATCGAAGGCGATGGCAGCATGCTGTTCAACATCCAGGAACTGGAATCCATGGTCCGCGAGAAGCTGGACATCACACTCGTGGTCTGGAACGACGCCGGCTACGGCGCCGAGGTCCATAAGCTGGTGGCGAAAGGCTTCAACGAGAAGCTGGCGCAGTGGGAATCCCCGAACTTCGTCGCCATCGCCAAGGCGTTCGGCGGTGACGGCGTGCAACTGAACGATGCCTCCGAAGTCGGGGCGGCGATCAAGGTGGGCCTCGCCAAAGGCGGTCTCTATCTGATCGATGCCCGCGTGTCGCCGAGCACCCCGACCGAGCCCTATGCCAAGGTCTACTTCGGCGAAGTCAGCAAGGCCCCGCTGCTGCGCCGGGCCTCGTAAGCCGCCATGCATTTCGAAGGGGAATTCAAGGTTCCAGGTAAGCCGGCGGATGTCATCCGCCGGTTCGCCGATGTCCCGCGCATGTCCGGCTGCATGCCTGGCGCGGTGCTGGAGCCGCAGTTGGAAGACGGGTCCTGGCCCGGCGGCATGGTGGTGTCATTCGGCCCGAAGAAGATCGCCTTCAAGGGCAAGGCCACCTGCAACTTCGATCTCGAAAACCACACCGGAACGGTTGTCGGCCGCGGCAACGCCGATCTGCGGGCGGCGCGGATCGGGGTGAAGGTGGGGTTTAGTTTGCATGATGATCCGGCGGCGGCGACGCC
>CAIUPC010000783.1 GCA_903900905.1 uncultured Acetobacteraceae bacterium | reverse complement strand
CCGCCGTCGCGCAAGCCGCGGACCTCGTCGAACACGCCGTCCAGATCCTTTGCCTCACCGCCGGAGAAGACCACGATCCGCTTACCGTTGAACGACGACTGCATCACATGGGCGACCCGCTTGGCGAGGGTGGAGCCGTCGAATTTTTCGTAGGATTTCTTGGCTGCTTCCAGGCTGACGACGGCCGTGGGCGGCTTTACCTTGATGATGTTGGCGCCGAGCAACGCGGCCATCTGCGCGGCATAGGCGCAGATATCGACCGCGGTTTCCGCTGCCTTGTCCAGGTTCGGCCCGCGCGGATAGGACCACACGACGACGGCCAGGCCGGCGTCCTTGGCTTCCAGGGTGAGCTCGCGCAATTCTTCCATCTGGGCGAAGGCGTATTCGCTGCCGGGATAGATGGTGAAGCCGATGGCGGCGCAGCCCAGACGCAGCGCGTCCTTCACGCCGGCAGTCACGGCCTGATCCTTGTTGGTGGCCAGGCTGTTGGAGCTGTTGACCTTCAGGATGGTCGGGATCTGGCCCGCGAAGGTATCAGCGCCCTGCGCCAGCATGCCCAGCGGCGCGGCATAGGCGTTCAGCCCGGCGTCGATGGCGAGCTGGTAGTGGTAATGCGGGTCATAGGCCGGCGGATTCGGCGCGAAGCTGCGGGCCGGACCATGCTCAAAGCCCTGATCGACCGGCAGGATGACAACCTTACCGGTGCCGGCGAGCTTACCCGTGCTCAGGATGCGGGCCAGATTGGCCTTCACGCCGGGGTTATCGCCCTCGTACCAATCGAGGATCTTCTTGACCTTTTGGGTGACGCGCATGGCGGGACCAATCCGAAATGGTTGACGTGAATGATCGAGGTCCGGCGCTTGCGCATCAGGCCGCGAAACGGCGCGGTTGTAGAGGATGGGGGGTGAACCATGCAACCCTCCGCGCCCGAACCGCAGGGGCTAAAGACGTCATCCCCGGGCTCGTCCCGGGGACCAAGGTTGCCGCCTCTTCCGCGATTGGTCCCCGGGACAAGCCCGGGGATGACGGTTTTTTACCGCCCGGCCTGTCGAGCCAAACGCAATGCGGGGTGTCTGGATCCGCATTTTGTCAACGCGGAGCCGCGGCGGATTACGGCGTGTCCTGGCTTTCCGGCTGGGAGGGCGTCAGCCAATCGATCAGCTGCAGGCCCGCCCGCTCCCGGGCGAGATCAAGCGAAGGAGGCGCCTCCGGCAGCACGAACCCACCCGCTTCGGCGGCGATGGCCGCCACGGATGCCCAGCCTGGTGCATCGGGCCAGAGCACCAGGTGCCGCACCCCGATCCGCAAGGCGGCCAGGGCCTGGCCGGACGCGTCGGCGCAATCCAGGATGCCGAAAACCGGCCCATTATCGCGCACTCTGTCCATGATCGCGCGCCACCAAAGACACCCCGCGAACACGCCCGCCCCCGGCGCTGACAACAACGTGACGGGCAGACCAGAGGCAACCGCCATCCTTGCGTCGGCCAAACCATGGATTGTCACCGCCGGGTGGAGAATCATGCTTGACGTTCAAGCGCTTGACCGGATTCAGTGCAAGCGGCATCACGTCTCTGACGCACATTGACACAAGAATCTGGAAACGCTGGCATGGCGGACGAAACCGACGACCCGGATATCGCGGCCTCCCGCCTGGAAGCGGCGCTCGAACGCATCGCCCGGCTTGCCGCGATGCCGCCCGTCATGGAACCTGATCCCGAACCACCGGAGCCGGCGACGGTATCAGCCGACACCGCGGAACTGACGGAACGGCTCGACAGCCTCATTGATCGGCTGCGCGGCGCCCTCTCCGGCAAAGCCGGTTGAACATAACACCAGCGGGTCAATCCCGGTGGGAACGAAAGGAACACAGGCGATGGCGCAAGTGACGCTGCGCATCAACGGCTTCTCCTACGTGATGGGCTGTGGCGATGGACAGGAAGATCACCTCCTCGCCATGGGCGCTGAGGTTGATCGGCGGATCGCGGCGATCAAGGCCTCCGCCTTGCAAAGCGGCGAAGCCCGCATGCTGGCTCTGGTGGCGCTGATGATGGCTGACGATATTTATGAGCTGAATAAAAAACTTGAAGACGCGCAACCGGCCCCGCAGGCCGAAAAAGCCGACCCAAAGCTGGGGCGGCGGCTGAACCGGATGGCGAAACGCGCGGAAGAGATTGCGGAAGACCTGGAGGCTCCCTAAGTTGTTCGGGCGGGGCTGCCCGGTTCGATAGGTAGCTCATCCCCAGGGCCAGTAAGCATCTCCCTCGGGAGCTGGCTCTGTCGGGATCTTGGTCTCGGTATCTGGCGCCCACCTGCACACGCAGGCTCTGGGAGGATGACAGTCCAACGGCCATGGCGGCTCCGCACATTTCCCATGATCTCGACGATGCCAAGCGGTCCCTGCGGGCCGCTTGCCTCGCCGCGCGCGCCGGGCTGGATCCGGTTGCGGGGGGGGAGGCGCTGGCCGCGCATGTGCTGCGGGATCTGCCGCCGCCGGTGGGCGCCGTGGTGTCGGCGTTCTGGCCGCTGGGTGGGGAGATCGATCTGCGCCCGTTGATGCATGCGCTGCATGCGCGCGGGCACGCGGTGGTGCTGCCGATTACCCCGAAACGGGGGCTGCCGCTGACGTTCGGGCTGTGGCGGCCGGGGGATGCGTTGGTGGCGGAGCGGTTTGGCACCTTCCGGCCGATCGGGCCGGTGTTGGTTCCCGATTTTCTGCTGGTGCCGTTGCTGGCGTTTGATCGTGCCGGCGGGCGGTTAGGCTATGGCGGCGGATTTTACGACCGCACCCTACCATTACTGCCTGGATGTTTCGCCCTCGGCTGCGCTTTCGCGGCGCAAGAGGTGGACGAAGTGCCCGCCGGCCCTTACGACCACCCGCTTGATGCCGTGGCGACGGAACGCGGCATCATCCGCTTCGGAGGTTAAATGCGCATCCTGTTTCTGGGCGATATCGTGGGCCGCACGGGGCGGGAGACGGTGGCCGCCGTGCTGCCCGGACTGCGGGAATCGCTCGGCCTGGATCTGGTGATCGTGAATGCCGAAAATGCCTCCCACGGGTTCGGGCTTGGCCCCGACATGGCGCAGGCGCTGTTCGCCGCCGGGGCGGATGTGCTCACGCTGGGCAACCACGCCTGGGACCGCAAAGAGATTATCGGCTACATCGCCGAACACCCGCGTTTGATCCGGCCGGTGAATTATCCGCCGGGCACGCCGGGGGCGGGTTCGGTGGTGGTGGATGTGCCGGGCGGGCGCAAGGCCCTGGTGGTGCAGGCGATGGGCCGCATCTACATGGACCCGCTGGACTGCCCCTTCCGCGGCACCTCGGAGGTACTGGCCAAACACCGCATGGGCGCGACCGTGCAGGCCGTCGTGCTCGATATCCATGCCGAGGCGAGCAGCGAGAAAATGGCCTACGCGCATTCCTTCGACGGGCAGGCGTCGCTGGTGGTGGGGACGCATACGCATTGCCCCTCGGCGGATGCGCAGATCCTGCCGGGCGGGACCGCATTCCAGTCCGACGCCGGCATGTGCGGCGATTACGACAGCGTTATTGGCATGGTCAAAGACGGCGCCGCCATGCGCTTCTGGCGCAAGATGCCCGGGGAAAAGCTGGGCCCGGCGGAGGGGCCGGCGACGGTATGCGGGGTGTTCGTGGAAACCGACGACGCCACGGGCCTGGCGACGCGGGTCGAGCCGCTGCGGATGGGCGGGCGATTGATACAGGCGATGCCGGTGGTTGGCGCGGCGCGGCGAACTTTATAGGTCGCCCGGTCTCATACCAGCCGCCCTTGATGTTAACCCATGGTGTCTCCCCCTCCCCTTGAGGGAGGGGGCTGGGGG
>CAIUPC010000782.1 GCA_903900905.1 uncultured Acetobacteraceae bacterium | reverse complement strand
TTGAGGCAGGATCGCGCACATTCGTTTCCGCGATGTGTGAACGCGATAGGGACGAGCCGGGCCATGACGGGGAAAGCCTCATGCCCGACGCCAAATGACTCGGTTAACGTTGCGGGCCGCCTTACAACCCCGCCACCTTTTGGCCGAGCCCGGCCGACGCCGCCGGGGCCACACGCTCATTACCCTCGCCGATAACGGTGAAGGGCGCCCAGAAGAAAGGATGCGCCAGTTCCGGCGGGAAATCCTTGCCCGCCCCATCCAGCATGCCCAACTGCGCGTCCCGCAACGCGCCGATGATGCCGATAGCGGGGGTGCCGCGCAGCCGCCGCAGCGTATCGGCCACCAGGAACGCCGTCACCTGATCGTTAACCGACCAGTGCGTCACCAGCAGTGAACGCGCACCGGCGTAGAAAAACGCACGCGCCAGACCGGACAGGCTTTCACCCGCCGTCGCCCCGCCGGGACCACCCGAGTTACAGGCCGACAGGATTACAAGATCCGCGTCCAGCTGCAGCGACACCACCTGCGACGCTGTCAGCAAGGCGCCCTTCGCATCCGCCGCGGTAAGCGGGGTGGACGTGACGATAGCGGCCTCACTCTGGCACCGCAGCTCCGTCGGCAGCAGTGCGTGGGTGGAGAATTGCAGGATCCGGTAGTCCTTCAGCGGCGTCTTCAACACCTGCTCGGCCGTGAAGCCATATCCGACCAGTTGCTCATTCGCCGCCGCGCCCAGCAGGCCCCGCGCCGCCGCCAGTTCGCGTGTCGCATAGGGCAGCGGCGGCAGTCCGGCGATCAACTGCGCGCTATCGGCACAGCTGGCGCCGGGAAAGCTTTTTCGCGCCTGGGCCAGGGTTACCGGATGAAATTCGCCGAAACCGAACCACGGCCGTGTCGCGCGAGAGCCGCCGGCGATTTTGCGCAGGCTGACGAAGTTGCTGGGCGCGGGCACATGCGCGAGGGTGAATTGCCGCACCAGCCAGGGCGCCTTGGCCAGGCCGTCCAGTGTCGCCGGCCCGGTCAGCATGACCTCAAACGGCAGGGACAGCAGCGACCCCGTCGGCGCCACGACGACCGATTTGGCGCCGTCCAGGGCCGGTGCCACACCGGCCAGCGTCAGATCGTAGACCGCGCGTGCCGCCTCAATATCAAAAGTGGGCAACGCGTCGGTCGTCAACTCTATGCCCGCGCGGATCCGACGCACCAGAGCGCCAATCTCCCGGCTCCCCTTAGCGATATGCGAGACCGTGATCCGATCGGCGCGCAGAGCGAATACCCAGCCATCGCTGTCGGTCAGTGTCATCGCGACAAAGGCCTCGCCGGGATGCAGGACATCGTAGACGTCCTTGACCTTCACGACCTCCTGCACCAGCTGGCCATAGTTCGGGGAGGCCGCCTGTAGCGCCGCGTCCGCCTCACTGGCCTTGGTCTGCAGTTCCGTAATCTGCTTGTCGAGTTCGGCCGCGCGCTCCTCCGTGCCGGCCGGGGCGTTGCCCTGCCGGCGCAGCTGCGCGAGATCGTCGCGCTTGCCATAAAGCCCGTCCAGCTGACTCTTGAGATCACGCTGCAAACGGATCGCATCCGCCACTTTCGGGTCACGCTTATTCTCGGCCAGGGTCGCACTGGCCTGGGCGATCTGCTGACTGGTGATGCCCCCCTGCCCCAGCTGGGCGGCGATGAACATCTCGGCGAGCAAGGCCTGCCGGCCGTCGCCTCCCCGTTCAGCGGCGTTCATATAGACCTGCAGACACGGCCCCATCAGGCCGGGTGCCGTGCCGGTTTTCAGGGTCGTCAACGATAGGACCGCCGCCTTGCACACCGGCAGCGCATCGGAAAACTGGCCCGCCCGCACCAATTGCCCGGCATAAAGCAAATTGGTTTCGGCATGCGGCTTGGAACCCGGCAGGGAACGATCGAAGGCATCAGACGACTGCGTCAACCAATCGAGCGCGTCCTTGTCCTGCCCCAGAGCGGCGGCGGAGAAACTCGCTGACCGATACAGTCGCGCGGTCACAATCGGCCGGGCGAGGCCATTGCCGCGCGCCAGATCACTGGCCGTGCGCAATGCTTCCTCCGCCTCCGCCGAACGGTGCAACAGCCGCAGGGCAACGCCGCGGTTGCGCTCGACCTCAATCAGTCCGAGCAAAGCCGACTGGGCGGCGGGATTGGTCAGCAGGTCCTCGGTCGGGATCAGATCGCCCAGCCGACCGGCAACGGTATGAATGAACGGGTTGGAAACGGCGGTTGGCACGGCCTTGGCGTTGCGCGCTTCGGCCGGCATTTCCTTGCCGTACATCGCCCGCGCCAGCGTCAGCGCGGCCAGCGCGTCCTCCGGCTTGGCCTGATTGAGCAGATGGATGCCCCGATAATGCGCGAGACGCGCGGCGGCGGTTGGATCTGAACTGCGCCCGACGAGACGGCTTGCCTCACCAAACAGAGAATCAGCTTCCGCGAAGCGGCCGCCATTGGATACCTGTAACCCGAGCGACATCAGCACCGTCGCCGTTTCCGGATTATCCCGGCCAAGCGCTTTTTGCTGCAAAGCCAGGGCTGCTCGGAACGCGGCCTCCGCCGAAGCCTGATTATTGGCCAGATTGGCGCGGGTGCCGACAGCGATCAGTTTATCGTACTGTCCGACATCGCCCGAGGAGAAGGACTGCGCCGCCAGGCGGCTGGCCAGCAAGGTATCGGCCGCGGAACTGACCGGCGCAGCATCGGCCTTCATCACACCGGCGAGAATGCCGATGGAGCGTTCCATCGCCTGCACCGCCGGGCGCACGCCGTCAGCGTACCAGGCCGTGCCATTGACCGAGGCGACGAGGGCGACATGCGCCCAGCCACCGACCCGGCGCGTGCACACCATGATCTGAGCCGGCTGGCCGCCGAGAATGCTGCTCGCTGCCGGTGCCTCACAATTGAAGCGTGCGTCGAGATTGGTGCGCCACGCACCGGACGTGGCCAGTTGCGGCAAATCCGCCGCGCTTGCGGCGCCGCCGGCATGGACACGCGCGCTAGGCTGCTGCCACTCCCCGCAATAGACATCGGCCGAACGGGCATCGGCCCCATTTTGCGCCTGGGTGCATTCCTCCCCAACCGCATTCTTGCCAATTGCCAGCTGGGTGGTGGGCTTGGACGCGCCCAACCCGTCGGCGACCAACTTGTCCGGAGGCGGTACCGCACAGCCGGACACCAGGGCCGCCAACAACAACGGCACAAGCAGCTTTCCGCGCATGGTCAGTATTCCTTGTCCGAGTCAGAGACGATGGGCAACAGCAGGTTTCCGTCATCGCTATCGGGCCGATACGGCGAACCAAACTGAATTTCCTGGAACGCCGCCGGGACCGGTGCCCCCTCAATCGGCAACAGGACGCAGTTGACCGAGTGGATGGGGCAATTGTTGAGACGGAAATTGGCACTGCTGGACGGATCGATGTAGCTCGCGGTCGCGGCGGACTGACCAACCAGACCACTGACCACGCCGGTCAACGATGCGCTGCCAGCCGTACCGGTGTAGGCGAAATCGAAGTTGCTGACGGAAATATTGCCGGTCGCCACACCCGTCCCCGACAGGCCGAGGATCAGCCAGGTGTTCTTCGCCTCCAGCCCCGCTTGTGCCGGCGCGAAGCCGATGGTGCCGGTGCTGTCGATCCGGAGGATGTTGGACGCCCCACTCAGATTCCCAACGGTCGCCGTGCCCACCTGGGTGAACGCGGCCGCCTGGAAATAAGCGCCATCCTGAGTCTGCGCCGTCGGCAGCGTCTTGAGCGTTTGCTGGCCGCTGGGACGGGCGATCCCGTCAGTCAGAAGGGTCACATCGGCCAACAGCGTGACGGCATTGAGCGTGTCGGTCACCGCGATCCGGCTGGCACTCAACGGCCCCGCGACCAGCAAATCGATGGAATCGTTGAGCGCAAAACCGTTGCCGGGCGCGACGGAGAAACTGCCCAAAGTCGCAATGGCATTGGCCGAACCCGCCAAGACCACCGCGCCGGCGGCCGAACCACGCAATGTGCCGGAAATCAGGGTCCCGGTTTCATTGATCGTGCCAGCCGTCGTGATCAGTGTCACCGTGCCGGCGCCGCCATCGGTCACCAGGCCGGAGATAGCCAGGCTACCCGCGGTCAGATTGACCGCGCCTGCCGTTACCGTGCCGGTGATGGTCATGAGGTTGGTATCAGTGATGGTCACAAGGGCACCGCCTTTGACCACGCCGCTGACGACCAACGGCACCCCATCATTCAGCGTGAAGCCCGCGGCCGAGAATGAACCGAGCGTGCCAACCTTGTTGCTAAACGACATCACCGGCGCCACTGCGTCGATCAGATTTGCCGCCCCCTGAGCGCTTCCGGACAGCGTGCCGGCGATCAGCGTCCCCAATTCAGCGATGGTCCCGGTCGTGGCGATCAACGACACCGTGCCGCTGCCGCCATCGCTGACCACACCTGGAATGGTAATATTATCGGCTTTCAGCGCGATCGCCGCCGCGCTGATCGTGCCCGCGACCGTCAGCAAGCCAGTATCCTGAATAGTGGCGCTGGCACCGCCACTCAGAATGCCGTTCACGCTGAGCGGGATCCCATCGTTCAAAGTGAACCCGGAAGCCGTGAACGTGCCCAACGTCCCGATGGTGTTCGAACCGGTCAGGCCGGTAGCGCCCGTCGAACTGCCGGACAGGGTCCCGGCAATGACCGAACCGCCCTCACTGATCGTCCCGCCGGTGGCGATCAGGGACACCGTCCCGGACCCGCCATCCGTCACCAGCCCAGAGATCGCGACCGAGGAACCCTTCAGCGCAATCGCCGTGGCACTCACAGTGCCCTGGATGGTCAGCAATGCCGTATCGGTGATCGAGGCTGAGGTCCCACCATTGACCACCCCGCTCACCGTCAGCGCGTCACCATCATTCAACGTGAACCCGGACGCCGAGAA
>CAIUPC010000781.1 GCA_903900905.1 uncultured Acetobacteraceae bacterium | reverse complement strand
TGACAGGTTTCAACGGGGAAAGGCGTGGATGCCGACCGCCGTCGGCATGACGGGGTGCGGGCGCCGCTGCCACCCCTGATGCGGCGAATCCAACCGATCTCACCCACGGGCGGCGCGCCGTTGCTGGTAGTATTTCCAGCCGCCATAGGGCAGCAGCACAAACAGCAGCGTCAGCAGCATCAGCACCGCCGCGGCGGAGCCCCGGCCGATATGGCCGCGCTGGAACATGAAGTCGTAGACAACCAGCGCCGGCAGCTGGGTCGCCAGCCCCGGCCCGCCGCCGGTCAGCGCGCGCACCAGATCAAACGTCTTGATTGCAAACTGCAACAGAATCACCAGCACCGCCACCGCGATTGGCCACAACGTCGGCAGGATGACGCGGGTGTAGATGCGCACCGGCCCGGCGCCGTCGATCTGGGCGGCCTTGATCAGATCACCCTCCACCGATCGCAGCCCGGCCAGGAACAGCGCCATCGCGAAGCCCGAGGCTTGCCAGATGCCGGCGATCACGATCGTCCAGATCGCCATATCGCGATCGACCAGCCAGTCGAAGCGGAACCCCGTCCAGCCCCAGTCATTGACCAGCTTCTGGATACCCATGCCGGGGTTGAGCAGCCAGCTCCAGACCGTGCCGGTGACCACGAAGGACACCGCCATCGGGTAGAGGAAGATCGAGCGCAGCACGTTCTCGCCGCGGATGCGTTGATCGAGCAGGATGGCCAACAGCAGCCCGGTCAGCGCCGTCAGGATCACGAACCCGGCGCCGAACAGCAGCAGGTTGTCGAAGGCGATCTGCCAGTTCCTGGTGCCGAGCACGGATGTGTAGTTGCGCCAGCCCACCCAGCCATTGACCGGCATCAGCGTCGACGGCGTGAACGACATCCAGGTCGTCCAGGCGGTGAACAGCACCACATGCCCGGCCGACAGCAGCAACGGCACCCAGATCACCAGGAACTCGGCGAGGCGCCGCGGCCGTTCCAGCAGAGATCGTGTCGTCAACGGGCGCCTTCCACAGCCTCCGCGAGGCGTTTGGCGCCTTGCTCGGGCGTGATGGTGCGGTTCTTCACGAATTCGGTGATGACGTCGATCATCGCGGCCGTCATGCCGTTTTCCTGCGCCATGTTATGCGCCAGGCTGAGCACCGCCTGGTCCGCCGCGATGGCGGCTTTCAGGGTGCTGGCGGTTTCCCGCTGCCCGTCCGACCAGCCGGGGCCGGACAGATCGACATCGGTGCGCACGGGGATGGAGCCGGTGATCTGCGAGTACATGGTCTGGATCGCGGGATCCATCACCAGCTCCGCCATCAGCTTCTGGCCGGCCTGCAAGTCGGCCTCCTTGCGCTGCCAGAAGATGAAGGCGTCGGCGTTGAGCAGGAAGTTCGGCTTGCCGTTATCGGTGATGCCCGGCGCGATGATGAAGTCGTCGAGCTTGAAGCCGGCGTTCAGCAGCACGCCCTGGGCCCAGCCGCCCTGGATCATCATGCCCATGTCGCCGGCGACGAAAGCCGCCAAGCGGGTGGAATAGTGCTGCGCGGCGGTGTTGGGGTCCATCCAATCGGCGATCTTGCGCGTTTGCGCGAAGGCGGCCCGCATCTCCGGCCCGTTCAACGCCTTGGCGTCGAGCTGCATGATGGCGGCGCGATAGGCGGTGGGGCTGATGCCGACAAGCGCGGCCTCGAACTTCTGGCCGTCATCGGGGCGGGTGCCGCCGTTCGCGATCGGGTAGGCGACCCCGCCGGCTTTCATCTTCTCGGCCAGCGCGTTGAACTCCGCCCAGGTCGTGGGCAGCTTATCCGCCTTGGCACGGTCGAGCGCGCGTTTGGAGATATAGAGCGCGTTGGTGCGGTAGACCTGCAACGGCAGCGCCGCCCATTTGCCGCCGGGCTTGTTCAGCCGGGCGAGATCGGGGCTGACGACCTTCTCATAGCCGGCGGCGGCGACGGTGGCGTCGAGATCAAGGGTGGGCGCGATCTTCGACCAGGCGGCGATTTCCGGGCCTTTGAGCTGGGAGCAAGCGGGCGGATCGCCGGCCATGATCTGCGCGCGCAGCTTGTTCATCATGTCGGTGGTGAAGCCCGGGACCGGGGCATGCTGCCAGACGCCGCCGCGCTCCTCGAATTTCTTGCCGAGCGCGGTGATGGCGGCACCGTCGCTGCCGGTGGACCATTGGGAGATCGCGGTTAGGCGGGGTTTGACGGGCTGGGCGCGGGCGATCCCGGGTGCTGCGAGCAGGCCGGCGGCACCGGCCAGAACGGCGCGGCGATTGATGGCGGTCATGGGGCGTCCCTCGATCTATGTTTTGTGACGATCATAGCGAAGGGGCTGGGGCTGTCGATAGAATGGTGGCGGCATGCGCGCGGCAAGATCGAACAGGACGATCCGCCGGCAATGCCGGGCGCTCAGGACATAGACCATGATCGTTTGAGGTTGGATCAACCTACGTGTTCGATCATGGTCTAGCTCTTTGTTTTGTCGCGTGATTCACGTTTTCGGGTGATTCCAC
>CAIUPC010000780.1 GCA_903900905.1 uncultured Acetobacteraceae bacterium | reverse complement strand
TCGCCCTTGGTCGCGGCCAGCCCCGCCGCCAGCATCTGCCCGGCGTCGTAGCCCTGCACCGCGTCGACATCCGCGTCACGGTTGGTCATCGCGCGGAAAGCGGCGCGGAAGCGCTGGTTGGCGGCGTTGTCGATGCCGTCGCCGTAGTGAAGCGCGGTCTGGATGCCCTCGGCCGCCGCGCCTTGCGGCTTCAGCACGCCCTCGGTCAGGAAGCCGGAGCCGCACAACGGGAACTTCTCCCGCAAGCCCGCCGCCGCATAGTCCTTGACGAACTGGATCGCGCCGCCACCGGCGAAGAAGGCACCAACCGCCTCGACGCCGAGGCCGGGGATCTGCGCCAGGATGGGCTGGAAGTTGGTTTCCGGGAACGGCAGCGTCAGCACCTGCACCAGCTCCGCGCCGCCGGATTTCAAACCGTCGCGGAAGCCCTCCGCCGATTCTTTGCCGGCCGCGTATTCCCAGCTGACCCAGGCGGCTTTCTTGACGCCCTTCGCGGCCAGCGCCTTGCCCATGCCATAGGCCGGCTGCCAGTTGCTGAACGACGACCGGAACACCGAGGGTGAGCACAGATCGCGGGTCGCGGCGACGTTGCCGGCGTTGGGGATGAACAGCGGGACCTCTTTCTCCCGCGCCGCCTGCACCAGCGCCATCACCACGCCGGAATGCACCGTGCCCACCAGCGCATCGACATTGTCGCGGCCCAGCAGGCGGTTGACATTGGCCGGGGCCTTGGCGGGATCGGACTCATCGTCCAGCCGCACCAGTTCCACCGCCCTTCCGCCGAACTTGCCGCCATTTTCCTTGAGGCAGAGTTCGAACGCCGCGGCGATATTCTCCCCCAAAGCCGCGAAGGTGCCGGAGAAGGGCAGCATCAGCCCGACCTTCAAGGCGGCGCCCTGCGCGATGGCGGGGCAGGCGAGGCCGGCGGCGGCGGTGCCAAGTAGTGCGCGGCGCGATAGCTGGATCATGTGATGCGGTCCCCATCCCGTTGTTCGTTGTCAGGCGCAGGTATCGCATGTTAGCCGAAGCGCCAGCAACAGGATGTCCACTCATGCTTCCAGCCGATGCCACGCAGCGCGCTTTTGAGGATTATACGGTCGGGATGGTGCTCGAATTCGGTTCGGCCACCGTCACGGCTGAGTCGATCGTCGCCTTCGCACGGCAGTACGATCCGCAGGATATGCATGTGGATCCCGAGCTTGCCGCCGCTGGCCCGCATGGCAGCCTGATCGCCAGCGGCTGGCAGACGGTGGGCCTGATGATGGGGATGTTCACCGAGCATTATCTGCCGAAGAACGGCCTCGCTGCCCCTGGGATCGACGAGTTGCGCTGGCCGCGGCCGGTGTTTCCCGGTGACACGCTGCGGGTGCGGGTGACGATCCTGGATGCACGCCGATCGCGGTCGAAGCCGGATCGGGGCGTGGTGCAGCCGCTGGTGGAGGTGCTGAACCAGAAGGACGAGGTGGTCCTGACGGTGAAGCCGATCAACCTGATCCGGGCGCGGACTTTGGGGTAGGTAGGACGGTTGTTTGCAGCGATTTTGCCAACAAACCCGTCATCCCCGGGCTTGTCCCGGGGACCAAGGTTTCCGCCGGTGCCATGATTTGCCCCCGGGCAAGCCC
>CAIUPC010000779.1 GCA_903900905.1 uncultured Acetobacteraceae bacterium | reverse complement strand
TCCCGGGTCCTTGCCCTGCCCTACGGCGATCAGGGCCTGCTCATTCACCGCGACCTGCTGCACAGGATTGGCGGCATGCGCCCGCTACCGTTGATGGAGGATGTGGACCTGGTCCGCCGCCTCGGCCACCACCGGCTGTGCCCGTTACCCGCCGCCGCGCTCACCTCCGCCGCGCGGTGGGAGCGTGATGGCTGGACCGCCCGTTCCGCACGCAATCTGTGCTGCCTGTCGCTGTGGTTCCTCGGCGTATCACCGCGTCTGATCGCAAGGTTGTACCAATGAAGGATACGGTCGTGGTCTTCGCCCGGGTCCCACGTCTGGGGACGGTCAAACGCCGCCTCGCCCGGGATATCGGCGACCGCGCGGCGTTGCGCTTCCACACCGCCACCCTGAGCACCCTGCTGCGCGCCCTGCTGCGGGAGCGGCGGTTCCGCACCATCCTGGCCGCGACGCCCGACCGCGCGCGTACCCGCCTGCCGCTCGCGGTAGACCGAATCCCACAGGGGCGGGGTGATATCGGCCAGCGCATGGGCCGCGCCTGCCGCCGTTTTCCGCGCGGCAAGGTGCTGATTATCGGCAGCGACATTCCCGACGCCTCGGCCGCTGACGCGCTGGCGGCATTTCGTGCGCTCGGCCGCTGCGATGCGGTGTTTGGTCCGGCGGAGGACGGCGGCTACTGGCTCGTGGGTCTCGGCCCGCGCCGCCCGGCCCACCCCTTCGCGCAGGCCCGCTGGTCCACCGAGCACGCGCTCGCCGACACGCTGGCGCATTTCCGCGGCCGCCGCGTGGCGCGGCTGCGGACCCTGCGCGACGTGGACACGGTGGCTGACTTACGCCGCTGACATCTCCCGCGCTCTGATCGGGCCCAAACGGGGTAATTCCAGCTCGTCATCATCCTCCAGCGAGCGAATCATGTACCCGCGGCCCCAGATGGTGCCGATGAGATTGTCTGCCCCGGCATCGGCCAGTTTCTTGCGCAGCTTGCAGATGAACACGTCGATGATCTTCATCTCGGGCTCATCCAGCCCGCCATAGAGGTGGTTCAGGAACGCTTCCTTGGTCAGCACCATCCCCCGCCGCAACACGAGCAGCTCGAGGATGGCATATTCCTTGCCGGTCAGACGCACCTCGGCGCCATCGACGAAGACTTCGCGGCTATCGAGGTTCAGTTCGACCGTCCCCACCCGCAGTGTCGGCTGGCTGAAGCCTTTGCAACGACGGACGACCGCCTGCATGCGCGCCAGCAGCTCCGCGTTGTCGAAGGGTTTGGTGATGAAATCGTCTGCCCCCAGGCCCAGCGCCTTCACCTTGGCCGGTGATCGCACCAGCCCGGACAGGATCAGGATCGGCGTGTCGTCGCGGCCGATACGCAGGCGGCGCACGACCTCAAACCCCTCCATATCCGGCAGCATCAGATCCAGCAGGATCACGTCGTAGTCATAGTGGCGGGTCAGCTCCATCGCTTCTTCGCCCGCCGCGGCGTGGTCCACTACCGCGCCCGCCGCCTTGAGCATCATAGAGATGCCCTTCGCGGCGGTCAGATCGTCTTCAACCAGCAGGACGCGCATGGGGCCCTCAATGCATTTGCCAGGATGAAATACCACTATAGCGTGTATTTATCCATGGGTATTTCGCGTTTTCGGCCTATATTCCATGAATTGGGTGCTCTAGAATACCCCAGATCGGAACTTAAGATGAACATAAAGACTATTTAATGGACAAATTTCTATGAAAGACACACGACTCTCCGCCCGCCTGAATGCCTGCGCGGGCGCCCTGCGCCTGATCTCCCCAACTGTCATCGAGGGTCGCGTCACCTCGATTTCAGGCGCTATCGTCGAAATCGACGGCTTCAGCGGCCATCTCAGCGCCGGGGACCGCATCGCGCTGCTGCCGCGTGACAAACCGCCAATCCCGGCAGAGGTCGTGGGTCTCCGAAACGGCTGTGCAAGGGTGCTGCCCTTCGCGGCAAGCGATGGGCTCGGGCCTGGTCACGCCGCGCGCCTGCTCCGCGGGCAAGGCACGTCCCTCGCCGTCTCCGACGGTTGGCTTGGACGGGTCACCGATCCGCTGGGCCGGCCAATCGACGGGCGTGGTGCCTTGCCGCCGGGGGCCCAGCCGCGGCCGCTTCGGGCCGACCCGCCAGAAGCAACCCGCCGGGCTCGGCTTGGGCCCCGACTCTCGCTGGGGGTCCGTGCCCTCGACTGTTTCACCGCCTGCCGGGAAGGGCAACGCCTCGGCCTGTTCGCCGGCTCCGGCATCGGCAAATCGACACTCCTGGCAATGCTGGCCAATGGGGCGGACTGCGATGTCGCGGTGCTCGCGCTGGTCGGTGAGCGGGGGCGGGAAGTGCGGGAATTCCTGGAAGACGACCTGGGCCCCGAAGGCCTGGCCCGCGCCGTCGTCGTGGTCGCGACCTCCGACGCGCCGGCCTTGGCGCGCCGCCAGGCCGGCCTGACCGCGATGACGATCGCCGAATATTTCCGCGATAAGGGCAAACGCGTGCTCCTATTAATGGACAGCCTCACCCGCTACTGCCTGGCCCTGCGCGAGATCGGCCTCGCCGCCGGGGAGCCGCCGGCCACCCGCGGCTACCCGCCCAGCGTCTTCGCCGAACTGCCGCGCCTGCTGGAACGCGCCGGCCCTGGTGAGATCGACCCGGGCCAAACCGGCACCATCACCGCCTTGTTCACCGTGTTAGTGGAAGGCGATGACCATAACGAACCCGTGGCTGACGCCGTGCGCGGCATCCTGGACGGGCATGTCATCCTGGATCGCCGCATCGCCGAAGCCGGACGTTATCCGCCGGTTGACGTGCTGCGCTCCCTCTCCCGCGCCGCCGCGGGCTGCCTGGATGCGGCGGAAACGGCCCTGGTCCGCCGCGCCAGGGGCATTCTGGCGGTGCATGCGGACATAGCCGACCTGGTCCGGCTGGGGGCCTACCGGCCGGGGACGGACGGGACGGCCGATGAAGCCCTCCGCCTGACGCCGCGGATCGAGGCGGTGCTGCGCTAGGACCGCCACGACCTCACCCCTTCAACCGACGCATTCAGCCGCCTGCGCGCGGCCCTGGAGACACCAGATGCCTGATCCCATGACGGCCGTCGCCCGCCTGCGGCATTTGGCGGTGGACGAAGCAATGCGCGCCTTGTCCGCCTGCGTGACCGCCGAGACCGAAGCCGCCAGTGCCCTCGCGACCCTGGAAGCCGCGATCAAGGCGGAGACAGAGGCCGCCGAAGCGGCCGGCACGGACGATCTGGCCGTGGAGGCTTTCGGCCGTTGGCTCCGCCAGGCCACCGCCCAACGAACCGCGCTGGAAGCGGCGCTGGTGCGGGCCGAAACCCAATCGGCCGAAGCGCGCGCGGTTCTGGCATCCAGCCGGGCGGAGGCCCGGGCGGTGGACGAGCTGCGCGCGCGTCAGGCCGCGGATCGCCAAACCGAGGCAGCCCGGCGGGAACAGGCGGTTTTGGACGAGGCCGGGACCGCTAAATGGATGACGGAACGGTGAAGCCCACCAATGGCCCTGGAAACGGCGGCGCCATTGTGCTGAATCCCCCCCATCACGCGCGAAGGAACCCACACAGTGCGAATTACGATGATCGGTGGCGGCTATGTCGGCCTGGTTTCCGGTGCCTGCTTCGCGGAATTCGGGACCGATGTCACGGTCATGGAGACGGATGCCACCAAGCTGGCCGCGCTGCATGAAGGCCGCATCCCCATCTTCGAGCCCGGCCTCGACAAGCTGGTGGCGGAAAACGTTGCCGCCGGCCGCCTGAAGTTTACCGGCGACCTGACCGAAGCCCTGGCCGGGACCGAGGCCGTGTTCATCGCCGTCGGCACCCCCACACGCCGCGGCGACGGCCACGCCGACCTGTCTTATGTGTACGCGGCGGCGGAGCAGGTGGCGAAGGCGCTCACCGGCTATGCCGTGATCGTCACCAAATCCACCGTCCCCGTCGGCACCGGCCGCCGTATCACCGAGATCGTGCGCGCGGCACGCCCGGACCTGGACTTCGACGTCGCCTCCAACCCCGAGTTCCTGCGTGAGGGTAACGCTATCGGCGACTTCATGCGCCCCGACCGGGTGGTTATCGGCGCCGAGTCGGATCGTGCGCGGGAGGTTTTGAAACGGCTGTACCGGCCGCTGTATTTGATCGAAGCCCCGATCGTGTTCACCGGGATCGAAACAGCGGAACTGACCAAATACGCCGCCAACGCGTTCCTGGCGATGAAGGTGACCTTCATCAACGAAATGGCCGACCTCTGCGAGAAAGTCGGCGCTGACGTGCATGACGTGGCGCGCGGCATCGGGCTGGACGGGCGCATCGGGCGCAAGTTCCTGCATCCAGGCCCGGGCTACGGCGGCTCCTGCTTCCCCAAGGACACGCTGGCACTGGTGCGCACGGCGCAGGACTACGGCGCACCCTCCCGCCTGGTGGAGGCGACGGTCGCCGTCAACGACGCCCGCAAGTCCAGCATGGCGATGCGCGTGATCGCGGCCTGCGGCGGCTCGGTGCGCGGCAAGACGATCGCGGTGCTTGGCCTGACGTTCAAGCCGGAAACAGACGACATGCGCGATGCGCCATCGCTGTCGATCCTGTCGCGGCTGGTGGGCGACGGGGCGATCATTCGGGCCTACGACCCCGAAGGCATGGAGCAGGCGCGGCCGCTACTGCCAGCCTCGATTGTCTACTGCAAGGACACGATGGAGGCGGTGACGGGCGCGGACGCGCTGCTGCTGATCACGGAATGGAATGAGTTCCGGGCGCTGTCACCGGAGAAGCTGCGCGATGCCATGAACGGGGATGTGCTGGTGGATTTGCGGAACGTGTATGATCCCGCGGCGATGCGCGGCGCGGGGTTCGTCTATTATGGCGTTGGGCGCGGGTAGGATTTAGCCCAGGCACGGTGATCGCATCGGCCTTCGGGGCCTTGCAGATCAGATAACCGAACCCATATCCGTCGTGGGCCAGCGGCCATACCAAGACAGCTTACTTGCTGTCGTCCACGGGCTTGGTAGGCCGCGCCTATGTTGTGCGATACGGGTAAAAATATGAGACATATAGACCAAGATAAAAACTTTGAGACAACGATGAGACCGACCATCAGCCGCGCGCGCAACCACGCCAGGTTACGTGATATGACACAGAAATTGGGACTCAAGACCTGAAATAAAAACTCTGAGACAAGTACGAGACCTCCTTCACCGCCGCCCCAGCCACCGCAGGATCGCCAAACCGGTTAGCGTCACCACTGCGAGGTGCCCGAACCCCAGGCCCCAGCCCATCGCCGTGTCACCTGCGAGATCCAGCATCAGCCCCACACCCAGCGGCCCCAGAAACCCGCCGGTATAGCCAGCCATGCTGTGCAGCCCCATGGTCGCGCCGCGCAGAGTCTTATCCGCCGCCTGCACCGTGCCCGCGGTCAGCGCCGAACTGTCCATGTAGATCGCCCCATTCCACAACAGCACCAAGGCGGTAGCGAGCGGCAATGACAGCGCCGTGCTCCAACCCGCGACCAGGGACAGCCCGGCCGCCGCCGTCATCGCCCAGAGCACCACGCGGGCGCGGCCATGCTTCTGCGCGGTCTCGTTGCCCGTGATCGAGACCACGATGCCCACGAACCCCGCCGCGGTGAATAACACCGTGGCCCCCGGCATCCAGTCCGGCGCGCCCTGGCGGGCGGCGGTGGCGGTCAGGAAGGTCACGCCCCAGGCGCGCAAAGCCGCAAGCTCCCACGTATGCACGGTGTAACCGGCGATCCAGGCCATTGCGGCGCGGTTGCGGAAGACGGGCCGGAAATCCAGCAACGCGTGCGTGGACACCGCCGGATCCCGCCGCACCCCACCGGCCGGCATCACGGCAGCCGCGATGGCCAAGGCGCCCACGGCGGCAACCGCCCCAAACAGGAACGCCGCACGCGGCCCGGCGGCGGCATCCAGCAGGCCGGCGACGATGAACGAACTCGCCCCGGCGATCCCAACCCCCGCCGCATGCCACGAAACCGCCCGCGACTGGCCCGTCCCCTCCAACCGATCGGCTATGACCTTGAGACCAGGCATATAGGCGCCGGCCCAGCCGATACCGGCGATGGCACGCAGCAAAAAGCCACTCCAGAACCCATCGGCGAACAGGGCGAAACCGAGATGCGACAGGGCGGTCAGGGCCGCCCCGGTCATATAGACCCGCCGTGCGGGGACGCGGTCGGTCAGCGCCACCAGCACCGGCACGGCGGCAACATAGGCCGCGAAGAAAACGCCGATAAGCCAGCCGGCCTCGGTCTTGGTCAGCTGCCAGTGATCAATATAGCCCGGCAGCAGCGCGGGCAGCGTGAAGGCGCCGATCTGAACCAGCACCTGGGCGGCGACGACGGCCCCGACAAAGGCGCGAGGATCAGGCGTTGGTGATGCCGCCATCGATCGTAATCGTTTGTCCCGTGATATAGGACGAATCCCGGGAGCAGAGGAACCGGATCACGGATGCGATCTCGGACGGCTTGCCGAAGCGGCCCAGGGGGATTTCGCGGCGGTAATCCTCCCCCCGTTCGGCGATGATGGGTTCGGCCATGCGGGTCTCGATCACCCCCGGCGCGACCGCGTTGACCAGCACATCCGGCGCCAGCTTGCGCGACAAGGCCCGCGTCAGCCCCACGATCCCCCCCTTCGCCGCCGCATAAGGCACCCGATCGGCGCTGCCGCGGCGATAGGCGATGGAACTGGCGAAGACGATCCGCGCTGGCTCCCGCCGATCGAAGCGGGTGGAGAAGGCGACGGCCATGTCGTAGGCATTGGTGAGGTTGGCGGCGATGGCCCGGTTCCAGACGCCATGATCCTCGGGGTCGAGGGCATCGCGTTCGAACACCCCGGCCAGGTGGATCAGGGCGAAGACCGGCGCACCAGCGGCGTCCAGAGGTGCCGCGCAGGCCGCGGGCGTGTCCAGCGACGACGCCCAGGTGGCAATCCGCACGGAGCCAAGTTCTGCCCGTGCCTGGGCGAGGCGTTCTTCATCGGCATCGACCAGGATGACATGCCCCCCCTGCGCCATGAAGGCGCGGGCGGTTTCAATGCCGATACCGCCCGCGCCACCGGTGATGATGATGCGCTTGCCCGCGAATTCCGACATCTCACGCCACCATCGCGGCATAGTCGAGATCGGCCAGCACCTGCACGCGGCGCATGTAGCGGGGGATGTCGCCATAGTCGGGAATGGCGTTGTGGGTGGTGCCGATATCGTCCCACATCAGCACGTCGCCCTTGCTCCAGCGATGAGTATAGAGGTATTCTGGCCGATCCTGGTGCGCGTAGAGGAAGTCCAGGAGTTCGACACTTTCGGCGGGATCCATGCCATCGATGTGGGTCACGTAGCCGATGGTGCAATAGAGTACTGTCTTACCGGTGATCGGATGCGGATAGGCGATGGGGTGGGATACGGGGGGTTTGCGGTCACGTTGCGCCTGGGTCAGCGGCGGGCGGGTGTTGCCGGGGCGGGCGCGCATCATCTCCCAGAATTTGTTGAAGTCGTGGGTGGCGGTGCGGCCGGCGATGCGGGCCTTGATGGTTGCCGGCAGGTCCTCGTACGCGGCATGCATGTTGCGGAATTCGGTATTGCCGACGGGCTGGCCGTCGCGCTGGGGCACTTCCTGGGCATGCAGGATGGTGGTGAGGGCGATCAGCGCGCTGTACGACATGTCAGTGTGCCAACCCTGGCCGGCATCACCCAGGCCGGTCGGCTTTCCGTCCTTCAGGATGTTGGACAGGATCATGACCTCGGGGTGGTTGGGTTCATGGAACATGTTGGCGACGTTGATCTCCAACCCGCCAAAGCGCGATCCGAAATCGGCGAACGCATCCACCCCCAGGGTCTGTCCCGGGAAACACAGCACCCCATGGGCGCCGAGGGCGCGCAGAATGGTGCGTGTATCGGCGGTGGTGAGGGGCTGCCGGAGGTCGATGCTCTCGATACGGGCGCCGAGAGTCTCGCCGGTTGGGGTGATCTGCATGCGTGCCGCTCCAGGGTAGCTACTGGTGAGTAGCTTATCGCGCGCGCAGGGGTTTCGCGCAAGCGCGCGGCCATCTCCCGGCCGCCGCTCTGCCTGTCTTGGCGCGAAAAAAGGCAGAGCGGCGGCCGTTCAGGGTCCTGCCTTAGTAACGATACAGATCGTGCTTGAACGGCCCGCTGACGTTGGTGCCGATATACTCGGCCTGGGCCGGAGACAGTTTCGTCAGCTTGGCGCCGACCTTCTCCAGGTGCAGGGCGGCGACTTTCTCGTCCAGCGACTTCGGCAGGGTATAAACGTCCAGGCCATATTTACCGGCCGGGGCGTGGAACAGCTCGATCTGGGCCAGCACCTGGTTGCTGAAGCTGGCGCTCATGACAAAGCTGGGGTGCCCGGTCGCGTTGCCGAGGTTCACCAGGCGGCCTTCGGACAGAACGATCAGGCGCTTGCCGTCGGGAAACACGACCTCATCGACCTGCGGTTTGACGTTGTCCCAGGTGTAGTTGCGAAGGGCGCCGATCTGAATTTCGGAGTCGAAGTGACCGATGTTGCAGACGATGGCGCGGTGCTTCATGGCGCGCATGTGGTCGATGGTGATGACGTCCACATTGCCGGTCGCGGTGACGAAGATGTCCGCATGCGGGGCAATGTCGTCCATCGTGACGACCTGATAGCCTTCCATCGCCGCCTGCAGCGCGCAGATCGGATCGACCTCGGTCACCGCCACGCGGCAGCCGGCGTTGCGCAACGACGCGGCGGAGCCTTTGCCGACATCGCCGAAACCGCAGACCACGGCGACCTTGCCGGCCATCATGACGTCGGTGCCGCGGCGGATGCCATCGACCAGCGACTCACGGCAACCATAGAGGTTGTCGAACTTCGACTTGGTGACGCTGTCATTGACGTTGATCGCCGGCGTCAGCAGCTTACCGTCGCGGGCGAGCTCACGCAGGCGGTGCACGCCGGTTGTGGTCTCTTCGGAGATGCCGCGCACGTCCTTGAGCATCTCAGGATACTTCTGGTGCATCAGCAGCGTCAGGTCGCCGCCGTCGTCCAGGATCATGTTCGGCGTCCAGCCGTCGGGGCCGCTCACGGTCTGCTCGATGCACCAGTTGAACTCATCCTCGTCCATGCCCTTCCAGGCGAAGACCGGGGTTCCGGCCGCGGCGACGCCAGCGGCGGCATGGTCCTGGGTCGAGAAGATGTTGCACGACGACCAGCGCACGGTCGCGCCGAGGGCCGTCAGCGTCTCGATCAGCACGGCCGTCTGAATGGTCATATGCAGGCAGCCGGCGATGCGGGCGCCCTTCAGCGGCTGGGAGGCGCCATATTCGCGGCGGATCGCCATCAGGCCGGGCATTTCGTCTTCGGCCATGGAGATCTCCTTGCGGCCCCAGCCGGCGAGGGAGATGTCCTTAACCTTGTAGTCATGGGTGTCGGCCATAGTTACGCGCTCCTGAATGGTGGAAGGCCGTATATAAAGATATCTGCATGTCTGCAAGGCGATAGTGACGCCCGCATAGGTAAAGATACGGATCTTGCCGAACCCGCACCCGCACACCAGTTTACTGGTATGGACTCATTCTCCATGCGGGGTAACACCATGAAGCATTGGCGGATCGACGACATCGATTGGACCCGGTTCGAGGGCGCGAATGCGTCCCCGGATATCGTGCCCCTGATCAAGGCGGCAGCGCTGGTCGAGCGCAATGGGCAGGAATACGCCACCTACCTCTGCCGCGTGTTCACCGGTGACCCCCAGCTGTGCGAGGCGATCCAGATCTGGGCCATTGAGGAAGTCCAGCATGGTGAGGCGCTGGGCCGATGGGCCCGTCTGGCCGACCCGGATTGGGACTTCGAAGCGGCGCGCGCGCGGTTCAACGCGGGATATCAGCCACCGTTGACCGGCGAGACCTCCATCCGTGGCTCGCGCACCGGGGAGTTGATCGCCCGCTGCATGGTCGAGACCGGCACCTCGTCTTATTACACCGCGCTGGCCGATGCCTGTCAGGAGCCCGTCCTGAAGCAGCTCTGCCGCCATATCGCGGCTGATGAGTTCCGCCACTACAAGCTGTTTTACGACCATATGCGGCGCTACCAGGCCCGGGAGAACATCAGCTCCGCCCGCCGTGTGCTGATCGCGGCCCGCCGCATCGGGGAAAGTGAGGACGATGAACTCGCCTTCGCCTACCATTGCGCCAACACACCGGCCGGGACCGGCTACGACCGGCCGGTGTCCACCTCGGTCTACCTTGACCAGGCCATGCGCTTCTATCGCTTCGGTCATATCAGGCGTGGCGTGGGCATGACGCTGAAAGCCGTCGGGCTGCCAACCCAGGGGCGCCTGTCCGACCTCGCCTCCCGCGCGGCCTGGTGGTGGCTGGATCGGCGGCGCGGCAAGCTCACGCGGCTATCGGGCCTCAGATCGTCCGCCACAGCTTCCGCGTGAGGGCCATCGCCAGCAACCCCATGACCCCCGTCGCGGCCGTCGCCCAATGCGCCCCGATCAGGTCGGCCAGCAACCCCAGCCAGACAAAGCCAATAGGACCGGTTCCGATACAAACAGATAGCACCCCCAGGATGCGCGAGCGCATTTCCGGGGGGGCCGCGAGATAGACCAGCGTCGCCTGCATGGTGGCGAAACCGGCACCGCCGAAACCGGTGATCAGCAGCGCGCAGCCGGCCACCAGACTATTGGGAACCAGGGCGAACACGATCAGCATGACCATGTAGATCATCACCCCACCGAGATAGGCTCGGGCATACCAGGACGGGCGGATGAGCATCGCCAGCAGCACCGCCCCGGCAAAGGCGCCGATCCCGTCGATGCTGGCGAGGACCCCGACCCCTTCTGGCCCCAGGCCCAGCCGATCACGGCCGATAACCGGGATCATCGCGGTGAAGGGCCAGGCGAAGACATTGTAGATGACGGTAACCGCCAGGATGCCGATAAGCCGCCGGTCGCCTCGGACCAGACGCAGACCCTCGGCGATGCGATTGAGGACGGCGGCGGGATTGGCAGAGCGGGTGTCGCGGTAGCGGATCCCGATCGCCGATACCAAGGCGAAGGCATAGAGCACGACGCTCAGGCCGAAGGCGCCCTCAATCCCCACATGCACCAGCACCAGCCCGCCCACCGTCGGCCCGACCATGCGGGAGGCGTTGTTCGCCCCGGCGTCGAGGGACATCGCGGTGCCCATGGCCTCCGCGCCCACGACCTCCCCGATCATGACCCGGCGGACCGGATTGTCGGTGGCCCAGCCCAGACCGTTGATGAAGCTCGACAGCGCGAGCTGCCAGACCTCAAGTTCTCCGGTGTAAGCAAGCACGCCCAGAATAGCGGAATTGGCACCCATCAGCAGGACAACGCCAATGAGAGTGCTGCGCCGCTCGATCCGCTCTGCCCAGGCGCCGAGGAAGGCCCCGAACAGGCCCATCGGCAGCAGGCGCAGCATGGTCATCATCGCGACCAGGAAGGCCGAGTTGGTGCGCTGATAGACCACCACGCCGACGGCCACGGTTTCGAGCCAGCGGACGACAAAGACCACCAGACCGACCGACCACAGGCGCCAGAAATCGCGGAATTCCGGCCGCAACAGCCGCCGCATCGGCGATGGCGCGCGGATTTGTGCCGTGCGTCGCACGTCGTCCAATTCTGGTTTCCTCCCAAGCAGAAAGAATGCAGCACGTCCACCGATGCCTCGGCCAGTGGTGAGTGCGTATGGCTGGGTGGCGGTGGAAGGGTATGATTGAGGCTTGTGCGCCAGCGTGGCACATGGCGGGGGAGCAAAACGCCAAGGGAGGAAAAAATGGACGATCTGCGTATCCGCGACCGCATGGAGATCGAGGCCTGCCTGTTCCGCTATGTCCGCGGTGTGGACCGCCGGAACTGGGACCTCGTGCGCTCCGCCTACCACACTGACGCGTTCGACGATCATGGCAACTACAAGGGTGACATCGATGGGTTCATCGCGTCCCTGATCAAGCGCCACGCGACCATCGAACAGTCGATGCACGTCGTCAGCAATCTGACCATCGACTTCACCGGCCCCGATAGCGCGGTGATGGAGGCCTATTTCATCACCCATCAGCGCATCAGCCCCGAAGCCGGTGATGCCCGCCTGGCTTATCTGCGTGGCGCCCCGATCGCGCCCGATCAGGCGGTGGAGACCGAGGTTATCGGCCGCTACGTCGATCGCATGACCCGCAAGGACGGTGCCTGGCGCATCGCCCACCGGACCGTGGTGTTCGAGGTGTTCCGTGGCCAACCCGCGCCGGCCGGTGGTGGCCTGTCGGATCGGTGGGCCTTGTCCCGCCGCGATGGCAACGACCCGATCGAGGTCGCGTTGCGCGGCTAGCCAGGACCAGGACGGACATTTCCCGTCAGATGTAAAACCCACTAACGTCCCACCATCAGAACCGCATGAAGGGGAAGCCGATGGCCAAGATCATCGTCGCCGAAAATCCGCTGAACGAAATGAGCATCGCGCGGGAACTGCTGCCGCCCAGCCTGGAGGCCACCTTCGCCCGCGCCGGCAGCCCGGAATTCGAGGCCGCTTTGGCCGAGGCCGTGGCCCTCGTCGGCTTCGGCGATGGCACCATGGATGACGCGTTCTACAAGCGCGCGCCCAAGCTGAAGCTGATCCAGCTGCTGTCGGCCGGCTATGACCGCATCGATATCGAGGCCGCGCGCCGCGCCGGCGTGCCGGTGTCGAACAATGGCGGCGCCAATTCCACCGCGGTGGCGGAACACGCGATCATGCTGATGCTCGCGGTCTCGCGCAGCCTGATCTGGCAGCATGGCAATGTCTCTGGCGGGCGCTGGCGCGGCAACAATGCCTCCGAGATCAAGCTGTATGAAATGTATGGCAAGACGCTCGGCATCGTCGGTCTCGGCACGATTGGCCGCAAGGTCGCCAAGCTGGCCCGCGCGTTCGGCATGCGGGTGCAATATTACGACGTCAACCGGCTGAGCGAGGAACACGCCGAAACCATCGGCGTCCGCTTCGCGCTGCTGGAAGAGCTGCTGCGCACCTCCGACATCGTGTCGCTGCACGTGCCGCTGCTGGCCGCCACCAAACACATGATCAGCACGCCGCAGCTCCAGATGATGAAAAAATCGGCCTATCTGATCAACACCTGCCGCGGCCCGGTGGTCGATGAGCCGGCGCTGATCGAGGCGCTGAACAACGGCACCATCGCCGGCGCCGGCCTGGACGTGTTCGACCAGGAGCCGCCGCCGCCGAACAACCCGCTGTTCGCGATGCAGAACGTGGTCCTGACCGCGCATTTCGCCGGCCCGACCTGGGATACGCAATACTCCCGGTTCCGCAACGGGTTCGACAACTGCCAGCGGGTGATCCGTGGCGAGAAGCCGCTTTGGGTTATTCCGGAACTGGCGGAACTGATCGCCTGACGGGATCAGAGCAGCGGCGTTACAAGACGTGTCCCCTTGCCGGTGGTATGGGGACACGTCGTCGCGCGCGACAGAAGTGCGCGATAGGGGTGCGTCTGGAATAACGATTTGCGTCCCATCATGTTTGTCCAATACCCGCAATAGCGCGCAGAAATTTTGAAGTCACTGAGTCAAAGGCTGCCGCAACAGAAGCCGCTAATCCTGAGAATGTTATACCAATCGGTAAAATGAATGACGTACCGGCCACCGTTACCCGTCATGCCGACGCAGGTCGGCACCCACGCCTTTCTCCTGTGTAACGCTGCAAAATCGCGGATGCCGTCCTCCGTCGGCATGACGGCGTTGGGGCGCTGCCAGTTAGTCGATGTCAACACGGGTTGTTATTACCCGTCACTTCACGCATGAGGCAAGAAAAAAGGCTACCAGGAGACGCCATCATCGCGATCCAGATGCGGGCTCAGCGTCTTCGCGCCTCGGCGTTCTCTGCGTTCAGAAAGCGGAGGCGCGCCCAGCCACGCAGTTGATGAGGAAGCAACACGTGAAGACCTGGGCCTCAACCTTCGCCGAGGATGACCCATCACGTAAGCAAGTGCCGCTCAAATGTCACGGCGTCCGGTATCATTCTGTCCCAACGCGACACGACCCGGTAATCCGTTCCGCGATCAGCGCCGCGTCATTCCCGACACCCGTCAAAGTCGCCGACCCAAGGGCCGACTGCCAGGCCAAGCCGAGGAAATAGAGACCGGGCACCTCGCTCACCCCATGCCGTTGGATCGGCGCTCCTGTGGGATCGAGGACATCGATCTCAATCCACCCGAAATCGAACCCGTATCCGGTCGCCCATAGCACGGTCCCAATTCCAGCCGCCCGCAAATCCAATGACCGGATCGGGTGCGTGACACAGGCTGGGTCTGCCAGCCGCTGCCGCGCATCCGGTTCGTCGGGCATATCGGTCCCGGCCAGCACATCCAGCGCGTCCAACGTCGCGAAATAAGCCTTGTCGCCATGCGCCAGTTTCGCGGCCAGATCGTCGCCAAAATACATTATATCGCCGTCAACCGACTCCGCCCGCCCCAGCAACACCATGCCATCAGCCACGAACGCCCGGAAATCGATGCTGTGACCGCCATAGGCGCCGGAAAACACAACCGGCGACTGATCCGCTCCGCGCTTCTCGACCGGCGTGCGCGTCACGCCGCTATCGGTCCACCAACGGATTAAATCACGGCCGCGATATCGCCGCGGAAACCGGCGATGGGTTCCAACGCTAAGGTAAATCTGCCGGCCAGCCCGCGTCAACTCTTCTGCGATCTGCGCGCCAGACGCACCTGAGCCAACGACCAGCACCGCACCCTCCGGCAGCTGATCCGGCGCGCGATAGGCGCTGGCATGCAGCTGAACGATGTCATCGCGTGGCGGCAGCAAGGCCGGGATATCTGGCCGCTGATAGGGACCGGTCGCCACCACCACATGCCGTGCCTCGATCACCCCCGCCGAAGTCTCGGCCAAAAACCCCTCACCCGCCCGCCGCAGAGCGGTCACTGCCACACCGGTTCGAACCGGCGCCGCGAACGACCGGGCGAAGGCATCGATGAAGGCCGCGATCTCCGCCGCCGAGGCGAATGCGTCGGGGTTGGAATGGGGCAGCGGGAAGCCCGGGAACGTCACGCTCCAGTTCGGGAACTGGAACCGCAGCCCATCCCAACGCTCCGACCGCCAGCGTTCGGCCACACGTGCTCGCTCCAGCACCACATGCTGGCGGCCGCGCAGCGTCAGCTGATGGCTCATCGCGATGCCGGCCTGACCGCCGCCGATAATCAAGGTGTCGACGCATTCAGCCGGCATGGAATCCCCCATCAAACGGCGCGCACCCTACCAGACCCGCCGCCTCCAGGAACCCCTTGAGCCCTCCGCCGGACAGCCCCATGCTATCGGCATGACCCACCATCGCATTGGCATCGACCTCGGCGGCACCAAGATCGAGATCGCAGTCCTCAACCCCGACGGCGGGGAGGCACTGCGCCATCGCATCCCGACGCCACACGGCTACCCCGAAACCCTCCAGGCCCTCGCCGCTCTGGTCCGCGACGCGGAAACCCAACTCGGCGTCACGGCCACCGTCGGGATCGGCATTCCCGGCGTCATCAGCCCCGCTACCGGACGGGTGAAGAACGCCAACTCCATCGCCCTGAACGGCCATTGCCTGGACCAGGACCTCGGCGCGCTGCTGAGCCGCGAGATCCGGGTCGAGAACGACGCCAACTGCTTCGCCCTCAGTGAGGCCACCGATGGCGCCGGTGCCGGCATGGGCGTGGTCTTCGGGGTCATCCTCGGCACTGGCTGCGGCGGCGGCATCGTCGCGCATGGCCGGGTGCATCGCGGCCCGAACCGCGTCGCGGGGGAATGGGGCCACATGGCGCTGCCCTGGCCGCGGCTGGACGAGATCCCCGGCATCGCCTGCTGGTGCGGCCAGTGGAACTGTATGGAGACCTATGTCGCCGGCCCGTCTCTGGCCCGCGACTGCGACGGCCCCGGCGCGCGGGACGCATCCGGCATCCCCGCCCGCGCCGCCGCGGGGGAGGTCCGGGCGCAACAGGCCCTCGACCGCCATGTCGATCGCCTGGCCCGCGGCCTGACGCAGGTGATCAACCTGCTGGATCCCGACGCCATCGTGCTGGGCGGCGGCCTGTCCAACATGGCGCATCTCTACACCACCCTCCCCGCCCGGCTGCCGCGGTATGTGTTCAGCGATGTCGTGACCACGCCCATCCTCAAGAACAAGCACGGGGATTCCTCGGGCGTGCGCGGGGCGGCCTGGCTTTGGCCGGCGACATGATATGGCATCCCTCTGCCGCGACTGCTTCCTGACCAGCGACGCGGCCTTCCCCTCCGCCCTGTGCCCCAGCTGCGGCGGCCACCGGGTCGTCAGCCATCCGGAGCTGCTGACCCTCACCATCGCCCATGTCGACTGCGACGCCTTCTACGCCAGCGTCGAAAAGCGGGACCGCCCGGAACTCACCGCCAAACCGGTCATTGTCGGCGGCGGCACCAGGGGCGTGGTCGCCGCGGCCTGCTACATCGCGCGGCTCTATGGCGTGCGCAGCGCCATGCCCATGTTCAAGGCGCTGAAAGCCTGCCCGGACGCGGTGGTCATCAAGCCGGACTTCGCCAAATACACCGCCGCCTCCCGCCAGATCCGGGCTTTGATGGCCGAACTGACGCCGCTGGTGCAGCCGCTGTCGATCGATGAGGCCGCGCTGGACCTGACCGGCACCGAGGCGCTGCACGGTGCCCCCGCCGCCCCCATCCTCGCCCGCTTCGCCCAGGCCGTGGAGCGCGAGGCCGGCGTCACCATCTCTATCGGCCTGGCCCCCAACCGGCTGCTTGGCAAGATCGCCGCCGGCCGCGACAAGCCGCGCGGCTTCGCGGTGATCGGGGCGCATGAGGCCGCGTCCCTGCTGGCGCCGGAGCCGGTGCGCCTGCTCCCCGGTATTGGCCCGACTTTGGCCCGGAAGCTGGAAACCATGGGGATCACCCGCCTCGGCCACCTGCAGGCGCTGACCGACAAGGACGCCTTCCGCAAGCTCGGCGATGACGGGCCGGCCCTGATCCGCCGTGCCCGGGGCGAGGACTCCCGCAAGGTCGATCCGACCCGTGAAACCAAATCCGTCAGCGCGGAAACCACATTCGACACCGATCTGGCCGCCGTCCCGGACCTGGAACGGCACCTGTGGCGGCTGTCGGAAAAGCTCGCCCGGCGGCTGAAAGAGCAGGATCTCGCGGCGGGCGGCGTGGTGCTGAAGCTGAAAACCGCCGCCTTCGCCACCCGCACCCGCTCCGGCCGACTGCCATCCCCCACCGTCCTCCCCGATCGGCTGTTCGAACTGGCCCGCACCCTGCTCGCGCGCGAGGCCACCGGCACCAGCTTCCGGCTGATCGGCATTGGCGCCAATCCGCTGGTGCCGCGATCGGAGGCGGATCGCGGCGATCTCGCCGATACCGCCACCCCCAAACTGGCCGCGGCCCAGGCGGCGATCGATACGCTCAGGGGGCGGTTTGGGAACGCGGCGATTGGGCGCGGCCGATCATTGGGGTGATCAGCATTTTTTGGGGAGGGGGGTGAGTTCGGTCATCTTCCCGTCCATGACGAAATCGCCGAAGTCCATCTGCATCTCATCCGCGACCCCATTCTCCCAGTAGCGCAGGCCCTGCTGGTAGCTGGGGGTCGTGGTCCCCGGCGTGTGGTCGAAGAAGGCCAGCCGGACGCGGGTGCTGGGCAGCGCGGTCAATTCCGCGAATTCGGTCTTGAAGGGTTTCTTCCAGTCCAGCACAACGATGGAACTGTCTTGCACCCCGCCCTCATCAGTGCCGTCGAACAGCGGCAGGGCCAGGAATTTCTTGCCGTCCCGTGCCGCCGCGATCAGGGCCGCGGTATGCGCGGTCGGGAACATGGTGCCCGCTGGTAAAGGCTTGGTGACGTCTTTGGGGCGCAGGTAATGCGCCTCCCCCGGCCCGCCCACCGCGGTCAGGGAGGCATCGCCGTCCGTCTGGCTGGTCGCCGCCGCATCCGTCATCTGCTTCATGTGGAAGCGCAGTTTCAGGCCGTCCTTTGACTCCCAGGTGGCATATTCGGATGTCATCTCGATATCCTGCCCATCGGCGTTGGTCAGGGTCATCTGCAATCGCTGCCGCACCGCCCAACCCTCGCAGGCATCGACGATTTCGTAACCCATCGTGCCCCGTGCCCCGGTGATTTCCGCACCGGCGCCTTTGGCGACGGCGGACGCCCGCGCGTTGAATGTCAGGGTATAAAGAGCACGATGTGCGAGGAGATTGGCCGCGACCGGCGCCGGGGCGGGGTTCGCGGCCTGGCTGCTGACGGGGATGACCCAGGGAATGACCAGGAGGAAGGCGGCCAGCACGGCGGGAAAGCGCATCATGTCACTCCGTCCGGCGGCCGAACGCGGACCGCCGGAACAGAAGATAGGGACGCGAGGGGCCGGGCGCCAGCGCAGAACTGCGTTCAGCCACCGGTCGCGCGCGGCCGCGGCGGGGGAATGTCGATCTTGATCGATAGTTCCTTGAGCCGCGCCGCGGTGACCTCGGCTGGCGCGCCCATCAGAAGGTCCTCGCCCTGCTGGTTGAGCGGGAACAGGATGACCTCGCGGATGTTCGGCTCATCGGCCAGCAGCATGACGATGCGGTCGATGCCAGGGGCGGAGCCGCCATGCGGCGGGGCGCCATAGCGGAACGCGTTCAGCATGCCGCCGAACCGCGCTTCCACATCGGCGGCGGAGTAGCCGGCGATCTCAAACGCGCGGATCATGATATCCGGGCGATGGTTGCGGATCGCGCCCGAGGACAGTTCGATGCCATTGCAGACGATGTCGTACTGGAAGGCCTTGATGGTCAGCGGGTCCTGGGTGTTCAGCGCCTCCAACTCGCCCTGCGGCATGCTGAACGGGTTGTGGCTGAAGTCGATCTGGTTGGTGTCCTCGTTCAGCTCATACATCGGGAAGTCGGTGATCCAGCAGAACTTGAAGGTATTCGGCTCGATCAGGCCCAGCTCCTCGCCCAGCTTGGTGCGCACCAGCCCGGCGAATTTCGGCGCCACGTCTTTCTTGCCGGCGACGAAGAACACCGCGTCGCCGGGATTGATGCCGGCGGCCACGCGCAATGCCTCGGCGCGATCCGCTTCCAGGTTGCGCGCGATCGGGCCCTTGGGGCCATCGGCTTCATACTGGATGTAGCCGAGGCCGCCCTGCCCTTCCGCCTTCGCCCAATCGTTCAGCTTGTCGAAGAAGCTGCGCGGGTTGGACGCCGCGCCCGGCGCCGGAATGGCGCGGATGATGCCGCCCGAGGCCGCGATGCGCGCGAACAGCCCAAAGGCGGAGCCGGCGAAATGCTCGGTCACGTCGGAAATGCGGATGGGGTTGCGCAGGTCCGGCTTGTCGTTGCCGAATTCCAGCATCGACTGATCATAGGGAATGCGCACGAAGGGCGGCTTGGACACGCCGCGGCCTTCGGCGAATTCCTCGAACACGCCGGCGATCACCGGCTCGATCGTGTTGAACACGTCGTCCTGGGTGACATAGCTCATCTCAAAATCGAGCTGATAGAATTCACCCGGCGAGCGATCGGCGCGGGAGGCTTCGTCGCGGAAGCAGGGCGCGATCTGGAAATAGCGGTCGAAACCGGCGACCATCAGCAGCTGCTTGAACTGCTGTGGCGCCTGCGGCAGGGCGTAGAACTTGCCGGGATGCATGCGCGCCGGCACCAGGAAGTCCCGCGCGCCCTCCGGGCTCGACGCCGTCAGGATCGGCGTCTGGTATTCCATGAAGCCGGAGTCGATCATCCGCCGCCGGATGGAGCTGATGACGTTCGAGCGCAGCATCATGTTCTTGTGCAGCTTCTCCCGCCGCAGATCGATGAAGCGGTAGCGGAGTCGAATATCTTCCGGGAATTTCTCGTCGCCGGCCACCTGCATCGGCAGCACCTCGGCGGTGGACTGCACGACCAGGGTATCGACCTTCAGTTCGATCTCCCCGGTGGGCAGCTTGGGGTTGATCGTGCCGGCTTCGCGCATCACCACGGTGCCGGTGACGGTGATGACGCTTTCCGGGCGCACCGATTCCGCCGCGGCGAAGGCCGGGGATCCCGCGGGGAAGACGCATTGCGTCAGGCCATAATGGTCGCGCAGATCGATGAACAGCAGCCCGCCATGGTCGCGCTTGGCATGCACCCAGCCGGACAAACGGGC
>CAIUPC010000778.1 GCA_903900905.1 uncultured Acetobacteraceae bacterium | reverse complement strand
TGAAGATCAGGGCCGCGAAGACGATCAGCAAGGCGAATACGAACGACGCGACAATGCCGGCGGCGACATTCGCCCAGAATGTCGACCAGAACGACATCGCTGTTTTGACCTGGGCGACCATGCCCTCAACGGATCCGACAATCGCGCCGACGGCAGCCTGGTGCCGCTCGGCAACTATCCTGGCTTCCATGAACGTGGCAGCGGATTTTTCGAAATGTGCGACCGCATAGGTCAGAATATCGGTCAGACGCGTATCAGGGAGTTCCTCAATCCAGCGTTCGATCTCTAACTCATTAGGCAGCTCACCAAACCGGCTCTGATAGTGCCTTTCCCAGTCATATTTCTCTTGTGAATAAGATGCGAATGCGAGGAGCGTGATTTCTGTCGGTTGGCCACTGTTCTGAAACCAGTCGAAAACATCGCGATCACTGCTGACCGGCACGGGTTACAGCCGTCCGAAAAGCGGGACCTTGAGGCTGGCCTGCCGCAGTGCACGCGCAACGCGATCTATCCGGTCCTGGGTTGACGGACTGACGACAATGGCCGGCGACTTACGAGGAGCGGCTTCACGCGCGCGAACACCAGCGTCGCGGTCTGAGTGCTTCTTATCGTCGATTCTCGGCCTAATTTGCTGCGTCATCATCCCACTCCAAAGCAGGGCATCCAAAAATTAGGCTGCGGAAGCACCGCTTTCAAGGCATTTGTGCAAGCCGCTCCGCCCGCTCCCCTGCCAGCAAGGCCTCCTTCCGGGGCACGCCCCAGCGGTAACCGGTCAGGTTTCCGTCGCTGCCCACCACCCGGTGGCAGGGCACGGCCAGTGACACCGGGTTGGTCGCGCAACCTCGGGCCACCGCCCGGATCGCGCGGGGATTGCCCACCATCTCCGCCAATTGCCCATAGGTCCGGGTCTCCCCGGCCGGAATCCGGCACAGAGTCTGCCAGACCCGCTGCTGGAAGGCGGTTCCGCGCAGGTCCAGCGGCAGGTCCAAAGCCTGTTTCGGCTCGTGCAGGAAGGCCAGCACCGCGGCCACCGTCGCCGCCAAAGCCGCGTCATCGGCGACCACGTTGGCTTTGGGGAAACGCTGACGCAGATCGCCCAGCAGTGCCTCATCCGGTTCGGCGAAACCGAGGAAACACACGCCCTTGTCGGTCGCGCCCACCAGCAGGCGCCCAAAGGGGCAATCGGTGAGGGTCGTGCGAATGGTCTCGCCGGCGCCGCCACGGCGGGCCGCGCCAAGGGTCATGCCCAGCAGGCTCGCGGTCTTCTCATAAACCCGGCTCTCCGACCCGAAACCGGCATCCAGCACCGCGTCCACCACCCGCGCGCCACCGGCCAGGGCCGCATGCAACCGCCGGGCGCGCACACCCTCGGCATAGCTGCGCGGGGTGACGCCGGTATGGTCGCGGAACATGCGCAAAAAATGAAAGCGGGAGTAGCCGGACCGCGCCGCCAGGGTGTCGAGGGAGGGCATGCCCTCCGCCGCCTCGATAAAGGCGCAGGCATCCGCGACCACGGCCTGCGCCAGCCTGGCCCGCTCGCCCTTCGGGTCGCAGCGTTTACAGGCGCGAAAGCCCGCTGCCTCCGACTCCGCGCAGGTGCGGAAGAACCGCACGTTCTTGCGCAAGGGCGGCGGCGAGGGGCACCCCGGCTTGCAGTACACCCCCATCGTGGTGACCGCGTACAGAAAATCGCCAAACGCCCCCTGGGGCTGGCGGGCAAGGACCTGATCCCAAAGCTGCGCGTCGGGGAGCGGGCCGGTCATGATGGCTACATCGTTCATGCCGCCATTCTGGCGGCCCCGGAGGGCGGAGGCCATCCGGGGCTTGCGCTGACTATCAGTGCAGGACGATTTCCACGCGGCGGTTCTGCGGCTCCCGCACCCCCGGCCCGGTCGGCACCAGCGGCTTGCT
>CAIUPC010000777.1 GCA_903900905.1 uncultured Acetobacteraceae bacterium | reverse complement strand
GGTCGGCATCCACGACTTTGCAGCGTCAGACAGGAGAAAGGCGTGGGTGCCGACCTGCGTCGGCATGACGGGTAACGATGGCCGGTACGTCATTCATTTTACGGGTTGGTATAAGACCCCTACGCCGTGAGCCGTCGGCGCTTCTGGCCGCGTGGCGCGTGAACTGCGGGCGGTGGGACGCTGAGCGATATACTGGATACAATATTATGTTTCATTCCTTTGAGACGATCCTGAGATCGTCCTGCCGGATGACGAGCGCAATCAGCACAGGCTCGGCGCCGAACGATTGGGCCAAAGGGGCGCTGCGCGTTTCGCCGGACAAGAACCCTATGCACCGTGAGGATCGCGTTCCGGCCAACGGCAAAGGGCGATGGGCCAGGCTCCCACGTCAGGCCGGCCATCATCGGCGGTGCGATAAGACCCCTACGCCGTGAGCGGTGACGCTTTTACCCGCTTGGCGCGCGGCCTGCTGCCGGAAGAGACGATGTATCAAAGATCGGACTCAATATCGGAAATCATGGTTTTGAGACATCCATGAGAGCAGCCAATCGCAGTATGGCCGGCACCAGACGACCGCCCCGGCCCGGAACCGTCATGCCACCGCCGCCCGGCTCATTCTGCCGGACAAAAAGCCTATACACCGTGAGGATCGCGCGCCCCGCCTCTGCCCTATGCCCGCCTCTGCCCTATGCCCGCCTCTGCCCTATGCGAAGACCCCCAACCCCTTTTCTCCCGCGATTGAGTCCGTCATCCCCTTCGCCGCACCCCTCCGCCGTACGTTGACGCCGCCGCGTGCCTGTTTCAGCTTGCCCACGAACCCAAGGGGGAGTCCAAAACCGTGTCCAGCGACTATACCGTCGGCGATCTCGTTGCCGAATTCCTGTCCGCCTGCGGCGTTACGACCGCGTTCGGCATCGCCTCCATCCACAATATCCCGATGCTCGACGCTATCGGCCGGCGCAACACCATCCGCTTCATGATGGCGCGCGGTGAACTCGGCGGGCTGCACATGGCCGATGGCTATGCCCGCGTGTCCGGCGGGTTGGGGGTGTTCTTCTCCTCCACCGGTCCCGGGGCGGCCAATACTGTCGGCGGGTTGATCGAGGCGCATTTCGGCCATTCCCCCGTGCTGCATATCACCGGCCATACCGCGACCCGTTTCGCCGACCGGGAACTGGGCACCGTGCACGATCCGTACGACCAGCTCGGCATGATGAAATCGGTTGGCAAATCGGCCTATCGCATCCGCTCCGCCCAGCAGGCGATGGGCGTGCTGACCCGCGCCGCGGTGGACGCGCTCAGCGCGCCGATGGGTCCGGTCAGCATCGAAATCCCCATCGATCTGCAGCGCGCCAAGATCGAGCGCCCGTCCAACCTGGATAATTTCGTGCTGCCGCTGCCGCCGCCGCGCATGCCCAGCGATGTCGAGCTGGACGAACTCGCGTCCCGCGTGCTGGCCGCCAAGCGCCCGATGCTGTGGCTCGGCCATGGCGCGATTGGTGCCGGGCTGGAGGCGATGCAGCTGATGGACCTCGGCTTCGGCATGGTCACGAGCTGGAACGGCCGCGCGACGGTGACGGAGGATCACCCGCGCAATCTCGGCGGTCTGACCGGCAACGGCCTGCCGGTGGTCGCGGATTTCTACAAGAGCGTCGATCTGATGCTGGTCGTCGGTTCCCGCCTGCGCGGGCATGAGACGGGGGATTTCGGCATTCCGCTGCCGCATAACCTGGTCCAGATCGACTCCGACCCGATGGCGAACGGACGCACCTATACGAGCCGGCATTTCGTCTGCGGCGATGCCCGCCAGACCCTGCGCGGTCTGCTGGAGCGGATCGAGGGCAAGATGCAGATCGAGCCCGGCTATCCCGCCGAAGTCGCCGCCCTGAAAGTCGCGGCGCAGAAGGATTTCATGGGCACGCTGGGTGTGTATGGCACCTTCTCAAAGCAACTGCGTGACGTGATGCCGCGCGATGCCATCTGGGCGCGCGACATCACCCAGAACAACACCACCTGGGGCAACCGCGTCTTCCCATTGAACGACCCGCACCAGAACGTCTATCCGACCGGCGCCGGGATCGGGCAGGGGCTGTGCCTCGGTATCGGCGCCGCGGCGGCGGCGATGCAGAAGAACCAGAAGACCGTGATGATGAGCGGCGATGGCGGCTTCTATCTGAACATCGGGGAACTCTGGACGGCGGTGCAGGAAGACCTCGACCTCGTGGTGCTGGTCATGAACGACAATGGCTACGGCGTCATCAAGCGCATCCAGGACCACACCGCCCAGGGCCGGCGCTACTACGCGGACCTGCAAGGTCCGGCGCTTGAGAAGGTCGCGGCGATGTCGGAGATCCCGTATTTCAAGGTCGAGCGGGCCGAGGATTTCGGCGCCCAGATGGCCAAGGCGATGGCGATCAAGGGGCTGACCCTGGTCGAGGTCGATATGAACGCGGTGGGCGAATTCCCGCCGTACTATCCGTTCAACATCCGTCCGAGCGGCTGATGCTATGCAGTATGATGCCTGACCCAAGGGCCGGCGTTATCCGTCATACCGACGGAGCTCGGTATCCACGCCTTCGCCATGCCGACCTGCGTCGGCATGGCGAAGGCGGGACACTGGCGATGGGCCAATGTTCAGGCGGGCTGGTCTGACATGGCACAGGCGGCGCTCGGTCTTTTCGTCCTTCTGGCCCTCGCCTGGGCCATCAGCGAGGATCGGCGCCGCATCCAATGGCGCACCGTGATCACCGGCGTGGCGCTGCAATCGCTGCTGGCGCTGCTGCTGATTGGTGTCCCCGCCGCCAACCGGGTGCTGTTCCTGCTGAACGACGCGGCGGAGGCGGTGCACCAGGCGACATTGACAGGCACGTCCTTTGTCTTCGGCTTCCTGGCCGGCCAGGCGCTGCCCTTCGCCGAGACCCACCCGGGCGCCAGCTTCATCCTGGCGTTCCAGGCTTTGCCGTTGGTGCTGACGATCAGCGCGCTGGCCTCGCTGCTTTTCCATTGGGGTGTTTTGCAGCGGATCACCGGGGCTTTCGCCTGGCTACTCCGCCGAAGCATGGGGATTGGCGGGCCGCTGGCGCTGGGTGCGGCGGTGCATGTCTTCGTCGGCATGGTGGAGGCGCCGTTGCTGGTGCGGCCCTATCTGGCGCGCATGCAGCGGGGCGAGATGTTCGCGCTGATGACCTGCGGCATGGCGGGCGTGGCGGGGACGGTGATGGTGATTTACGGCGCCTTTCTGTCCGCGGTCGTGCCGAATGCTTTGGGCAATATCCTGATCGCCTCGGTGATCAGCACCCCGGCCGGGCTGGCGGTGGCGGCACTGATGGTGCCGTTTGGCCCGCCGGAGGCAGAAGAGGGGCGGTTGGAAATCCACGATAAGCCGAGCAGCGCGATGGACGCCCTGGTTAAGGGCACGATGGATGGCGTGCCGATCCTGGCGGCGATTATCGCGACGTTGCTGGTGACGGTGTCGGTGGTGGCGCTGCTCAATATGATGCTGGGCGCGCTGCCGCTGTGGGATGCGGCGCCGGTGACGCTGCAACGGATTTTCGCGCTGCCGTTCCGGCCGGTGATGTGGCTGATCGGGGTGCCCTGGGCGGAGACGGGTTCGGCCTCGGCGCTGATGGCGACCAAGACGGTGTTGAATGAGTTCGTCGCCTATCTGAATTTCGCGTCCATCCCGGCGGATGCGTTTTCGCCTCGGACGCGGATGATTCTGACCTACGCGCTCTGCGGCTTCGCCAATTTCGGCAGTTTGGGTATCATGATCGGCGGGCTGGGCGCGATGGTGCCGGCGCGGCGGCATGAGATCGTGGGGTTGGGCATGCGCTCGATCCTGTCGGGGACGATGGCGACCTGCATGAGCGGGGCCGTGGCGGGGGCCTTCGTGGGGTAGGTGACGGTTAGCCCATGTCACCGGATAGATTGTGGGATGTGTGATCGCGGGGCATGTGCCGAAGCGCTCGAAAAAGCCGGAACCGGCGATTATAATGGTCAACCAGGTGGATACAGAGACTTATTTTGGGGAACACGATGTCGAATGCCGTGAGTTTGTTGCCGGGAACTGAGTGGCGCTCGTCCGGCGCCGTCGTTGGGCATCGGCGTACGGACGGTCCTGGCACGGAATTTTTATCCGGGCTACCGATAACGGCCTTACTGCGGATGGTTGCGCAATCCAACCCGGAGCGCTGCGCATTTTACGATTCAACCGGCGAAACCAGCTTTGGCACCTTCTGGACCATGGTTTGCAGGATCGCCGAAGCGATTGCCGCGCACCCGGTCACCGCGGGGGCGGTTGGCTTGTTGCTACCGGCTTCCGCCGCTTATTCGGCGGCCATTTTTGCCTGTGTCGCGGCAGGGCGTGTGTGTGTGCCTTTGGATCTGCAATACCCCCACCAGCGCAACGCGGATATTGCCACAGCGACCGGGGTTTCTCTGGTTTTGACGCAAAATGGCAGCAGCAGTTTTGGTCCTGCTATTGCCACCCTCGACGTGTCCTTGGCGCTGGCTCGCGATTTGGACGGCACAGGCTTGCTGGCCACGCCACTGAAGATTGATGATCCCGCTTTCATCCTATGCACGTCAGGCAGCACAGGCCGGCCGAAAGCCATCGTTCACAGTCAGCGGAGCCTGCTGAATGGCCTTAGCTACCTCGTTGATACACTGAGGGTTCGTCCCGGCGATCGGGTTCTGATACCGCTCTCGATCGCGGTTTATGGCGGTTTTTATCCGCAGATCGCCTATCCACTGGCCGGCGCGACCACCAAGTGTGGGGGGCTGGGGTTGGGCGGGTTGCGGGATTTCATGGATACGATGATACGGCGGCAGATCACTATTCTTCGCGCCGGTCCATCATTATTGCGGTCTTTGTGCCAGCTGCCTGGCGCGGTTGAGGCTTTTCGCTCGGTCAGGGTGATAAATATCGGCGGTGAGGCGTTGTTGAAGACCGATCTGGAGTTGATGCGACGTTGTATTCAACCAGGCTGTGAAATCTATGCCCAGTACGCGGCGACGGAGTTTCAATTTTGCTCGACCTGGTCGTCGCACGACCCGGAAGGGGCGCATCCGGCACGCGTCTCTTCCGGGACAATTACCCCGGGAACCTCGATCATGTTGTTGAACGAGGATGGCTCGCCCTGTGCGCCGGGTGAGGCGGGTGAACTGGTTTTGCGCAGCCGCCAAATCGCGATTGGGGAATGGGAGGATGGCCATTTCGTTCCGGGCCGCATGCAGCCGGACCCGCACGACCCGTCCATGCGGATCTTCCGGACCGGTGACATCGCGGAATGGTCGGGAAATGGTGTGTTGCTGATTTTGGGCCGTGCCGATCGTATGGTGAAAGTGAATGGGCAGCGGGTCGAGCCGGCCGAGCTTGAAACAACTTTGACCCGCCTGCCCGGTGTGCGCCTGGCTGCTGTTGTCGCGCGCCAACTTTCCAATCGCGTGATCCTGCTGGCATTTGTCGTTCCTGACGACGGCGCGGACGAGGATTTGGCCGGACGGTTGCGTCAGGCACTTCGCGAAAAGCTGCCGGCCTTCATGGTCCCCTCCAGAATCAGGGTCATCGAGAGTATTCCGACTCTGCCGGAAGGCAAGCGGAATGAAGCCGCGTTGCTGGCCATCGATGCGGATCTCGTCCGATCTGAGCAAACCCGAATCCCCGCCTGATGTGCCATTTTGGATCATTTTCGGAATAATTCGTGGTGGTTGGGGGCCGGCGGGCCCCCTATTGCCGCATGCCAAAGGTCTTAGACCACTCCGCCAGCCACGGCCCCCGAACCGCTTCGGATTCCGCCCGATTCGCGAACCACAGTTTCTGCACCGCCGGATCAAGCCCGGGTGTCGCCGCCGGGACCACTTTCAGCGATGTCAGGTGTCCGAGGTCGCGGATCAGCATCGACTGCCCTTCCTCCGACAGGCACCAATCCAGATAGAGCTGCGCCGCCGCCGGCCGTTTGGCCACCGCGGTGATGCCGGCGCAGAAGATGAAGCAGGGCACGCCCTCGATCGGGAAAATGTAATCGAGCGGCGCGCCATCCCGCTTCTTGGGCATCATCGCCGGGTAGGACACAGGGCCAATGCCGACCTCGCCGCGGATCATGGCGTCAACAGTGACGGCGTTGGTGGGGTAGATGCGGGGTTTGACCGCGGCCTGCTTGGCCCAATAATCCTCCCCCAGAACCTTGCGCTGGAACATCGCCCAGACCCAGGTGGAGCCGCCGGTATAAGCGCTGGGCATGCCGAGCTGGCCGGCATATTTCGGGCCGGCGATGTCCCACCAGCCTTTTGGCTTGTCCTTGATGATCTCGGTGTTCCAGGCGATGCAGGTGCCGGCGGTCAGGCGCGGCCAGAGGCGAGGGGTCACAATCGTTTCGGGGATATAGTCGGCCGCGTTCGGCGGGGCGTAGGGGCGGAAGGCGCTCTCGATCTTCGCCAGCAGGCTGGGTTCGGAATGGTCGATCAGGTCCGCCACCAGCTTGTCGGCGGCGATTTCGGCCTTGATGCGCTCGATCAGCTGCCCGCCTGGCAGATGCACGATCTCCACCTTCACGAAGGGGAAGCGCTTGTTGAAGGCGGCGATGGTTTCGAGTTCCAGGTCCTCGATCTGGGCGGTGTAGTTGACGAAACCGCCCTCCCGCCGCGCCGCCGCCAACAGTTCGGCCGAGGGCTCGTATGGTTTTGGTGCCGCGAGGGCCGGTGACGCCGCGGCCGCCGCCAGGCCGGTGCCGATAAACCGCCGCCGATGGATGATCATGATGGCATTCCTCCCTGTCGTATTGGTTGCGGGGATCATGGCGGGGAAACGCGCGGCGGGCCAGCACCCCCTCGACCGCGCCCGCGGCCTCGTTCAGCATGGGCGGCAAGAAATCGGAGGTCTGCCATGAAACGCCTGATGCTGCTGCTCGCGGTGCTGTTCTGCACCCAGCCCGCTGTTGCGCAGGAGCCCAAACACGGTGGCACCTTGCGTGTGTCACATCGTGATAGCCCCGGCAGCCCGTCGATCCTGGAGGAAACCACGGATTCCGTGACCGTCCCGTTCATGGCGATTTTCAACAATCTGGTGCTGTACAAGCAGGACGAGCCGCATAACAGCGTCGAGTCCATCCAGCCCGAACTGGCCAAACGCTGGGCCTGGAGCGCGGATCAGACCGCGCTGACCTTCACCCTGGAGCAAAACGTTCGCTGGCACGACGGCAAGCCCTTCACCGCCGCCGATGTGAAATGCACCTGGGACCTGATCCTGGGTAAATCCGCGACGCCGCTGCGGTCGAGCCCCCGCAAGGGCTGGTATCACAACCTCAAGGATGTCGTGACCAATGGCGATCATGAGGTCACGTTCCAGCTCAACCGGCCGCAGCCGGCGATGCTGGCGCTACTGGCCTCGGGCTATTCGGTGATCTATCCCTGCCATGTGCCGCCGGCGGACATGCGCACCAAACCCATCGGCACCGGCCCGTTCAAATTCGAGGAATTCCGCCGCAACGAATCCATCCGTCTCGTGCGCAACACCGATTACTGGCGCGCGGGTCGGCCCTACCTGGACGCGGTCGAATATACGATCGTGACCAACCGCTCGACCTCCGTCCTTGGTTTCGTCAGTGGCCGGTTCGACATGACCTTCCCGGGTGAGATCACGGTGCCGCTGCTAAAAGACGTGAAGACACAGGCACCGTCGGCGATCTGCAAACTCACGGTCAATAACTGCGCGGTCAATGTGCTGATCAACCGCGAGCGCCCGCCCTTCGACAATGCCGAGGTGCGGCGTGCCTTGGCGCTGGCCATCGACCGCCACAGCTTCAGCGACATCCTGACCGAGGGCACCGCCCTTATCGGCGGCGCCATGCAGCCGGGGCCGGAGGGCAGCTGGGGCATGCCCGACGCGATGCTGAAGACCTTGCCCGGCTATGGCGGCAACGTCGAGGCCAACCGCGCCGAGGCCCGCGCGATCATGGAGAAACTCGGCTACGGCCCGAACAACCGCATCGCGCTGAAGGTCTCCGCCCGCAACATCCCGACGCATCGCGATCCCGGCGTGCTGCTGGTCGATACGTTGAAGCACATCTATATCGACGCGGATCTCGAGCCGGTGGACACCGCCGCCTGGTTCCCCAAGCTGGCGCGCAAGGATTATGTCATCGGGCCCAATATCACCTGCGGCGCGGTGGACGATCCGGATCAGAATTTCTACGAGAACTACGCCTGCGGCTCCCCGCGCAACTTCACCCAGTATTGCAACAAGGAGCTGGAGCCGCTGTTCGATCAGCAATCCCGCGAAACCAATGTCGAAGCCCGGCGCAAACTGGTGTGGGAGATCGATCGCCGGCTACAGGCGGATCTGGCCCGGCCGATCATCTATCACCACAAGGTGGCGAGCTGCTGGCAGCCGAATTTGCACGGTTTCACGCCGATGGAGAACAGCGTCTACAATTACCCTCGGCTGGAGAATGTGTGGCTGGACCGGTGACGTAACGCTGTCCGGGAAGGCGCCGATGCGTGGAAGCCGATGGCAGATCGTATCGTCAGCCGTTCAGGCGGCTTGTGTACTGCCACCACGAAGGCCCCACACCACATCGACGGCTCGCTCCGCATCCACTGGATTGGACCACTGCGCCACATCAGCCCGCAGCCGATCCGCCGCGATGCGCCGCGCATCGTCGTCGATGCTGGCGAACATGGCGATTGCGGCGGGGTTTTCAATACCTGCACGCTCCATCAATACGCGGGCGATGTCGGGATTCTCGGCCAGAACCCGAATCAGCGTATCGGCCGCCTTGCTCTGCGGGATTTTGCCCCGTTCCCATCGTGTCCAGGACTTAGGGCCGATGGACAACATGGCTTCCAGATCCGTCTGCCGTAACGCATATTTCAGGCGGATACGGCGCAACGCCTCCGGGCTGAGCAATCCGTCCATGTCCCGGATTTTGTCGGCTACCGCAAGTTCATGGCGGGAAATCTGCTCGCCGATATAGCTGACCGTGCCGCAGGTTGCGCAGATGGTCTGGCTATCCTGGATGACGCCCGACTTATTTCCATGCCGAAATTCGAACGGCACGACCTGTTCGGACAATGTCGCCTTGCCGCAGGTCACACAGATTTCAGACATAGCGTGTGTCCCTTTTGAACGAGGTGACGACCAGCCGGTCACCATTGATCAACAGTTTGATGAACATCCGGGCGCCACAGACATCCAAATAATAGGAATAGTAGTCCGACACCGTCGCCGGGAAATACCGCTCTGTCGGACGAGAACGGAAGCAATGCGCTTCCCCCAGCTCATCCACGATGATGTCCCGCAGATCGTCCGTGTCGAGGCCGTGCTCCCGGAGCGCCCGCAGCACCGGTTCGAAGAACTGACATGACGCCTCATTCGCGGCGAGGCGGCGAACCCTCTCAAGGTCGTTGGCGGGTTTAACCATCACGAAAAAAGTAGCACGATGCTACTTATCGTTCAAGCGCGATCGCCGGCATCGAAGGTGACGCCACGCGACAAACTGAAACCTGCGCGGCGCGCACGCATCGACCAGATGGTAACCGATGAACCAGAACCTCGCGCCGATGGAGAACTGCGTCTACAACACCGGCGGTTCAATGATCCCCTTGTTCAGGAGAACGGAGTTGGTGCGGTCGAGAAGACTCGAACTTCCACGAGGTTTCCCCCACAAGCACCTCAAGCTTGCGCGTCTACCATTCCGCCACGACCGCACCGATCCGACAGGGGGCGGGGTATAACCGATGACCGCGCGGACAGCAATCGCCTCTGACGCTCTTGAGTGGGATATTGCAGAAGGATTAATCGCCTATCCCGACGCGCTTGCCCGGATGAAGGCGCGGGTGGCCGATATCCGCGCCGGAACCGCGCGGGAACTCGTCTGGCTGGTCGAGCATCCGCCGCTTTATACTGCCGGAACCTCCGCCAAGGCCGAGGAACTGACCGACCCGACCCGGTTCCCCACCTTCGATGCCGGGCGCGGCGGGCAATGGACCTATCACGGGCCGGGGCAGCGTACGGGCTATGTCATGCTCGATCTGACCCGGACGCATGGCAGCGTCCCCGCCCAGGACATCCGTTGCTACGTGCATGGGCTGGAGGAATGGCTGATCCGCACCCTCGACCGTTTCAACGTCAAAGGCGAGCGGCGCACCGGCCGGGTCGGCATTTGGGTGGCCGATCCGAAAACGGGCGGCGAGTCGAAGATTGGGGCGATTGGGGTGCGCGTCAGCCGCTGGGTGAGCTGGCATGGCGTGGCGCTCAACGTGGACCCCAACCTCAGCCATTTCGGCGGCATCGTGCCCTGCGGCATCCGTGAGCACGGGGTGACCAGCCTGACCGCGCTCGGCATCCCCGCCACGATGCACGACGCCGACATGGCGTTACGCGCGGCGTGGGAGGAGGTGTTCGGCGCGGAAGCAGCGGCCGCAGCGTGCGGAGTAGGAGGGTAGAACGCAAACCCCCTTGCCCGACCGCCCAGTCAAGGCGCCCCAAACGCGTCCTGCGCCAGCCGGATCAACGCCCCAATATAAGCTGCCCCACTGGCGGGGTGGTTCTTCACCCCAATGCCGAGCCGGTATTCATGGGCGAACAGGTTAAAATCCTCGATCCCATCGGATTCCGCCAGCCAGTTGCAGATGCAGCGGTATTCCGACACCAGCTTCGCCGCCCC
>CAIUPC010000776.1 GCA_903900905.1 uncultured Acetobacteraceae bacterium | reverse complement strand
TCATCGCGGCGGGCATCCCGCTCCGCGAGATCGCAGAAGAGAAATTCGGCCTCGAGGACATCTTCCTCGCCGCCACGCGCCGCACCCCCGGCGAGAACCGCCGCGACAACAAGTCGGGCGCCCGGTGTCACAACCCGCCGAGGAACCCCAGCAGGATGGCGTTGAACAGGTCCGGCCGCTCCCAATACGGCGAATGGCCGGCTTCCGGGATCACATGCACGGCGGCGTGCGGCATGTGTTGCGCCTGCATCCGCAGCAGCGACGGCGGCACGTACAGGTCCGAATCCCCCGTCGCCAGCAAGGTCGGCTGCCGGATCGCCTCCAGCTTCGCCCAGGTGGGCGTGTTGCGCATGACCGGGTTGATGCGCTTGCCGCTCAATGCCTGCTCATCCAGCACGTGCCAGGCGGCCAGGCCCTCGGGATTGCCGGCGCGGTAGGACGGCGAGAGTTCCTGGAAGTCATGCGGCAGGCTGGCGAAGAAGGGCGGGCGCAGGCGGTTGTTCACCGCCACGTAGTCGGCATCCGCGATCCCCATCAGCGAGGATACGATGGCCAGGCTCCGCACCTTCTCGGGCCAGGAGAACACGTAATCCAGCGCGATGAACCCGCCCTGCGCCGCGCCCACCAGATCGACCGTCCTCAGGCCGAGATGGCGCACCAGATGGTCCAGGTCGTCGGCCACCGTGCCCGGATCCTCGGCCGTGCCGCTAACGGAGCGGAAATAGCCGCGCCGGGAGTAGCCGATGGCGCGATAGCCCGCCGCCGCCAGAGCCGGCTGCTGATAGACCCAGCCCGCCGCGCTTTGCGTGCCCGCATGCAGCAGGATCACCGGATGGCCGGAGCCGCCGGTATCCCAGTACCACAGCCTGGTGCCGCGCACGTCCACCCAGCCCTCGGTCACCGGCGCCTGTTCCGGTATCGGCACCGGAACCCATATGTCTTGCACTGCCATCGCGGCCTCCCCTTTATCGCCGCCAGTGTGCCATGCCGGCGGCCGGGTTGCGCAAGCCCCGGCCGGGTGAAATCCTGCCAGCCGCCAGAAGGGACCGCCCATGCTGCCCGAACAGACCCTGCGCGACGCCGAAACCCTGCTCGACGCCTGCCGCGCCAAAGGCATCCGGCTGGCCACCGCCGAAAGCTGCACCGGCGGGCTGATCGCGGCGGCGCTCACCGCCGTCGCGGGCTCCTCGGACGTCTTCGACCGCAGCTTCGTCACTTACTCCAACGACGCCAAGCACCAGATGATCGGCGTTCCCTCCGGCCTGATCGAAACCCAGGGCGCCGTCAGCGAGGACGTCGCCCGCGCCATGGCGAGCGGGGCGTTGGAACGCTCCCGCGCCGGGATCGCGGTCGCGGTAACGGGAGTCGCCGGCCCCGGTGGCGGGACGGATGCCAAACCGGTCGGGCTGGTGTGCTTTGGCATCGCCGAACGCGGGCAGCCGACGGTCAGCGAACAAAGGGTCTTCCCGGGCGACCGCACCAGCATCCGCGCCGCGACCGTGGCACACGCCTTCGGTCTGATTCGCGCCCGCGTGTGAACAGACCTGCCGCACCGCGGCACCCCTGGCACGAGCGGCGGCATGTCTGACGCCCTTGCGCCGAACGCCCGGCTGATCCAGGCGCTCGACCGCACGGCCCTGGTGTCGGTGCTGGTCTCGCCTTTGCTGCTCATGCATGCGCATGGCGTGGCGGAGGCTGCGTTCGCCGCCGCGGATGTCTGCCTGATCCTGCGCAGCATCACGACCGGGGATTGGGCCTGGACCCGGGCGGGATGGATGCGCCTGTCCGCGGTATGGTGGGCCTGGCTGGTTATTTGCTCGCTGCCGCTGGGCCTGGCAGGCGGCAGCCTTCCCGCCACGGCGCAAAGCCTGGCCACGATCCGGTTCCCGTTATTCACCGCGGCCATGGTCTTCGTTGTGCTGCGCGATCCAACGGCACGGCGCTGGATGCAGGGCATCAACACCGCCTCGGTCCTCTATATCGCCACGCATCTGGTGTTTCAGTTCCTGTTCGGGGTGAACCTCTATGGCATTCCGGCCGCCTGGGGGGTGCTGCTGACCGGGCCTTTCGCCACGGCCCGCGCAGCGCCGGTGATGGCGCGGATCATGCTGCCAGCGCTCATTCCCGCCGCTTGCCGCCTTCTGGCGCAGACCGGGTCGCGGCAACTCTGGGCCTACGCGCTGCTCGCCGCCGGGATCGGGGTCATGGCGATCGCCGGGCAGCGCATCCCGATCCTGCTGGTTGTCGCCGGCATGACGGTCTCAGCGTTTTTGCTCCGGCGCTTGCGGCCCATGGTTCTGGCGGCGGCGGTGCTGGGTGCGGTGCTGATCCCGGGCTTCGCCGTGCTCTCACCGGCCACCTATCAGCACCTGGTGGTGAAAACCCAAAGGCAGCTGGCTGAATTTGCGACCGGGTCATACGGCGCGATGTATGCCCGGGCATACGAGATCGGGCTGCAAAACCCGGTGACCGGGCTTGGCTATGACGGGTTTGGGCTTGGCTGCCCGCAGCCGCGCTATTTCCGCCCCAGCTTCGACGGCACGGTGGCCGATGGCGGTGGGGCCAGCATGTGCTGGGTGCACCCGCACAATTTCTACTTCCAGGCCCTGGCCGAGGCGGGTTTGCCGGGTCTCGTATTGTTCTCTACCTTGGGGGTGGCCCTGTTGCTCCCCCTGGCGCGGGGCCTCCGGCAAACCCCCAACCCATTGTGGGCCGCCCTGTTCGCGACGATCCTGGTGCAGCTCTGGCCGCTGCAATCGACCAGCTCCTGGTGGTCGATGCCGATGGGCGGCTGGTTCTATCTCCTGCTGGGCTGGGCCCTGGCGGAGGCTAAATGGCGGGAAAGCAAAGCATGAAAGTCGCGGTCGTTCAGCCCTTGCCCGGTATCGGTGACACGATCTGGCATCTGCCACATATCCGTGCCATCGCCGCCCATGTCGGTGGTCCGGTGACCCTGATCGCCAAACCCCGCTCCGCCGCGCATCAAATTTTCGCCGCCGAGGAAACGGTTAACGATTATCTGTGGATTGATCGGAACCCCGACAAAGGGCGTGGCAAGGACGACGGCATCCGCGCCCTCGGCTTCGTCACGCGCCTGCGGCAGCAGCGCTTCGACCGCATCTACCTGCTGCATCACAGCAAGACCCTCGCATTGTGGACCGCGTTGGCGGGGATCCCCGAACGATTCGGCTATGGTTACGGGGTGCAGAAACTCTTCCTGAATCGGCGCCCGTTTCTTGCACCATCTGATCTGCCGCTGCACCCCTATCTGCAGGCCTCGGCCTGGCTGCAACGCGCCGGCATTGCGATGACCGAAGCGGAACCGCGCCTCCCGATTGCCCCCGCCGCGCATCATGCCGTCCTGGAGCGATTAGGGAGCGCAGATGCGATCGTGATGATCGGATTGGGGAGTTCGGAGCCCTATAAGCAGTGGGGTGTGGCCAATTTCACGGCCCTGGCGGAGGCGCTGCTGCGCCGCGGCTGGCCGCGCATTGCCCTCGTCGGCGGTCCGGCCGAGGCCATGATGGCCGAAGAGATCATCAGCCGCCTCGGGGCATTGGCGCCCCGTGCGGTCCAAGCTGTCGGCTGGACACTGGGGGAAGTCGCGGCCCTTTGCGGCCTCTGCGCCTTTTACGTCGGCAATGACACAGGTGTTCTGAATATCGCCGCCGCGGTCGGCATTCAGACCTTCGGCCTGTTCGGCGCCACCGAGCCATTGTCGCACAGCGCGCGTATCGTGCCGATCCAACCACCGGGCGGGTATGAGAAGGAAGGCGGGACAGCACGGATCACTGTGGAGGCCGTGCTCGGTGTCATTGACGCCAGCCGTAGCCATTGATCAGTCGCAGCCGCACCCGGGAGCAGCCCCGCCCTGCTGGCGCACCAGATGATGATCGATCCATTCCGCGACCAGACGCCGCGCCTCGTTCAACGAGGCCTCGGGATGATGAATACGGTACAAGGCCGTGCAGGCCTGGAAGGCAGCGAGGTCATCGGATCCGACCTGACGCAATTCGCGGTACGCGGTCACCACCGCGCGCTCGCAGCGCCGGCCAATGCCGATGTCATGCCCCATGACAGGAAGCCTCCTGATTGCGAATGATTCGCAAATACCCACCTAAGATAATGGCGCGCCCCTGGTGCGGCAAGAGGCTGCGGGGGGCTGGCATGAGCCAGTGGCGACTCGGGAAGACCGAATCGAGGCGCGAATCGGACTGTCTCAGCGAAATCGCTTGCCGATTCGGCCCTTATGATGCATAGTGTTGTCAGCCGTTTATGATGGATTCTTCGACTC
>CAIUPC010000775.1 GCA_903900905.1 uncultured Acetobacteraceae bacterium | reverse complement strand
GGCGCGGGAGAGCGCCATTTGCGCGGCGACGCGGGGCAGCGCCGCGGCCTCCGGCCCGCAGGCGAAATAGCTGCCGCTCGAGCCGCAGCGCATCGCCACCGCCACCCCGTCATCGAAGGTGATGGTCACCGTCAGCGTCACCACCAGCGCACCGCCGAGGCTGGCTGCTTTCGGCATGCCACGCAGGGTTACGACAGGCACCAGCACATCGCCGCGCCGCTGGATTTCGACCGCGGCGCTGGCGCCGGTTTCACCCGGCGGCAGGATCCAGTCGCGATGGCGCAGAATGCAGGGTTCCGATTCGGTCGGTGCGCAGCGCAGGGTCCAGGGGCCGATGTCCTCCCGCGCGGGGCGGGGCGCCTGGCTCCAGGCGGGGCTGGACAGCAGTATCAGGCCGAACGTCCAGAGAAGAAAATCCATCGCGCGCGGCATTAGGCGGTTTCTCCGGCTCTGGCGCGGCACCCTATGAAACCGCCTCTTCCGTGTCACGCTGATATCTGCGACCGTTGGGGCATGAATGACGCACCCTCCCCCGACGCGATCGCGCTGCATCAGGCGCTGGTGACCCTCGATACCCATATCGACATCCCCTGGCCCACCGGGCCGGACCCGTTCCTGGACGGGTCCCGCAAGGTGGACATGCCCAAGATGGTGCGTGGCGGGCTGTCGGCCGGGTGTTTTGTGGCCTATGTGCCGCAGGCGTCCCGCACCCCGGGCAATGAGGACGCGGCCTTTGCCCGTGCCATCGCCATGCTGGACCATATCAATGCGATGGGACGCACCGAGAACGGGATCACCGCCCGGGTGACGCCCACCGCGGATGCGATCGAAGCCGCCAAGCGCGACGGCGTAGTGGCGATTGTCCCATGCGTTGAGAACGGTTTCGCGGTGGGCACCGACCTCAGCCGGATCGCGGAATTCCGGGCGCGGGGCGCGCGCTATCTGACCCTGACCCATAACGGCCACAACGCCATCGCCGATTCCTGCAGCCCGCGCCGCGATCTGGGCGACCGGGAGACGGAGCACGGCGGCTTGTCCGATTTCGGCCGCCGCGCCGTGGCGGAGTTGAACCGGGTGGGCATGATCGTCGATGTCGCCCATACCTCCCGCGACACAATGCAGCAGGCGGCGGAGGTCTCGCGCACCCCGATCGTTTCGACCCATTCCTGCATTTCGGCGCTGTGCGATCACCCGCGCAACATGCAGGACTGGCAGCTGGATATTATTCGTTCCGTGAAGGGCGTGATTCAGATCACCGCCGTTTCGGCGTTTTTGCGCCCGAATGCCAAGCCCGATGCCGTGACGGTCGCCGATTTTGCGGATCATGTGGATTACGCGGTGAAGCGGCTGGGCATTGATTATGTGGGTATTTCCTCGGATTTCGATGGCGGCGGCTGGTTCAGCGATTGGCGCGATGCCGGCGATACCGCCAATCTGACGGTCGAACTGGTCAAGCGCGGCTATGACCGCGGCGCGCTGGAGAAGCTCTGGGGCGGCAATTTCCTGCGCGTGATGCGCGTGGTGGAGCAGGCGGCCGGCTGATGCGGACGGTTTCTCTCCCCTCCGGTGAGCAAGTGCCGTGCCTGGGCCAGGGCACTTGGTACATGGGGGAGCGGTCGGGGTCCGAGAAGGCCGAGGCGGATGCGCTGCGGCTGGGCATCGACCTCGGCATGACGCTGATCGACACCGCCGAGATGTATGCCGATGGCGGGGCGGAACAGGTGGTCGCACAGGCCGCCGCCGGGCAGCGCGACAAGCTGTTCATCGTGAGCAAGGTGTATCCGCACAATGCCTCCCGCACCGGCGTGCCGGCAGCGTGTGCGCGGAGTTTGAAACGGTTAAATACCGACCGGATCGATCTGTATTTGCTGCACTGGCGCGGCGGGCATCCGCTGGCGGAAACGGTGGCGGCATTCGAACAACTTCGGGCCGAGGGCAAGATCCGGCATTGGGGCGTGTCCAACCTGGATACGGCCGATATGGCGGAGCTGGCGGGCGTGCCGAATGGGCGCAAATGCGCGGCCAATCAGGTGCTGTATCATCCCAACAGCCGCGGCATCGAGTTCGATCTGCTGCCCTGGTGTGAGCGGTTGGGCGTGCCGGTGATGGCCTATTCGCCGCTGAGCCACAGCCCGGCGCGGCTGTTACGCTCCCCCGCGTTGACCACGGTCGCGCAACGGCACGGCGCGACCACGGCGCAGATCGCGCTGGCCTGGGGGATGCGGCATGGGCATGTGATCTCGATCCCGAAAGCGTCGAATGCGGCGCATGTGCGGGAGAATGCGGGGGCGGCGGATATTGTGCTGACGGCGGAGGATCTGGCGGCGATCGATGCGCTGCATAAGCCGCCGGTGCGGAAGGTGGCGTTGGATTTGTTGTAACGGGAGACGTTCAGTCGCGACGGGTAACGCCGGCAGCCGAAGGGACGTTTGATGGCTGGAATTGAAGAAGCCATATATGCCGAGGTGCCCGGTGGTCCCGAACTCATGCGATGGTTTGGGGGGGGCCCGAGTTTCCACGACGGGGAGATCGTGAGCCTTCACCTCACTCGCGAAGGAACCAGTCGCCTGACGGTGCCCGGGTGGATCATGACCGATCACACGGCTTCAGGTCGGCAAAATCGACAGTTTATATCGCCCCACCTACCCCGCCCGCAAAGCCTCCCGAATAACATCCGGCCGCCGGGCAATCACTTGCAGATATGCGATCGCAGGCGCATCCGGGGAGCGGCGTCCCTGCTCCCAGTTCTTGAGGGTTGCCAACGGGATGCGAAACGCATCCGAAAATTCATGCTGCGACATGTGCAACTCACGCCGTATCCCCCGCACATCGGGTACCTCAATCGTATGAACGCGTGCGCCTTCCAGCCTACCCTCGGTGAAGGCGCACACTTCCTCCATTCCCTGTAAGAGGTCTTTACTGAATTTATTCACCCGCCACTCCTTATTTTCATTGTCCCAGGGCCTGCTTGAAACGCGCTGAGAAGACCGCCAAAGCCTTCTTCGCATCCGGCGATACCTCGGTTCGTACCGCCTTTGCGTAGACCATCAGCAAAAATATCGGGGTGCTGGTGTTATGGTAGAAATAGATCACCCGCACCCCGCCGCGTTTGCCGCTACCCTGTCGCCGCCACCTGATCTTCCGTACGCCCCCGGTCTCGCGAATAATGTCCCCTTCTTCGGGATTATGAGCGATATAATCGATGAACGCCGCCCGCTCCCCGTCGCTCCAGACATCCTCGGACTGTCGAAGGAACTGCGGCATTCCAACGACAGTCACGGGAATGCTTACCATCGGACGGATTATACGCCAATGGCGCCTAAAGGCAATTCCAAAATTGTCCCAGCGACTGACGAGAATATAATTGGCGGGGCCCAGTGGGACCTATATGGATGACGTTGACAGAAATCGGATCAGGTGGAACCGTGAACGCCGATATAACGCTGACCGGGTACGACCGGACAACCGAGATACTCACCACCTTCGCTGTCGTCCCGCCGCATAGGGTGCTCGCCGCGCGGACCGTCGCGCATGTCCCTGCGTCCGATCCCGGCATCGTCGGCGTTTATCCATTGCAACCGGAAGAGGCCGCATCGATTGCCGCTCTTGCCAGCACGACCATAGATCTCGATCGCTACGACTATTGTATCGAAGCCATCGCGCGCGAAACAACACCAATGACCGGGGCAGCGGCTTCGCGCTGAACCGCGGCCTTTACCGGCCTACCGCGCGCAACTAACGCAACGTCCCTCGCAAGTCCTCCAGCCGCGCCCGGTAGGCATCTGCATCGCCGTATTCCGCGAAATCCCGGTAATGCGCATGGGCGCCACG
>CAIUPC010000774.1 GCA_903900905.1 uncultured Acetobacteraceae bacterium | reverse complement strand
GGAAACCTTGGTCCCCGGGACAAGCCCGGGGATGACGGTTTTTGCTGCCATCTCTCACTATATTAGCGCCCATGGGGCTCGTCCCGCGGATGACGGTATCGAAAGCCCCCCCCGCTTATTGACCGCTTATACGGTCACACCCAACCGATCTCACGCCAGCAACAACACCCCCAGGCAAACCCCGCCAAACAGGAAGCAGTAGTAAGCAAACGGCGCCAGCGCCCAGGAATCATGCCCGCGGAAATAACGCATCAAAAACCAGGTGCTGATCCAGGCGGTAATGCCCGAGATCACCGCGGCCACCACCGAAAGCGTGAACATCCCCGGCTCCACCCCGGCATGCAGCAGCTTCGGCACCTCCAGCGCCGTCGCCCCCAGAATGATCGGCGTTGCGATTAAGAAAGAAAAATGCGCCGAACCCTCATGATTGATGCCGCGCAACAACCCGCCAACGATGGTCGCGCCGGAGCGTGACAGGCCCGGGATCAGCGCCAGGCACTGGAACAAGCCGATCACCAGCGCATCCATCCGGGTCAGAGACGACAAAGCCCGCACGCCCACGCCCGAACCGCGCAGCTTCTCCCCGAACAGCAGCAAAAACCCGTTCACAATCAGGAACGAGGCCGCGATCACCGGGGAGCCGAACAGCCCCCGCACCAGCTTCTCCAGCGCGAAGCCGACGATGACGGCGGGGATCGTGGCGATGATGATCAGCAGTGTAACCCGCCGCGCCTCCCCGACCATGTGGCTGTCGCCGATACCCAGCGTGCCGGTCGCCAGCGCCCACCAGTCCTTCCAGAAGAAGGTCAAAAGGGCGACGGCGGTGCCAACATGCAGCATGACCAGAAACGGCAGGAATTCGTGCGAGCGCTGGTTGATGCCGGTATGGAGCACGGCCGGCAAAACCACCGCGTGGCCGAGGCTGCTGACAGGGAACAGCTCCGTCGCGCCTTGCAGAATGGCGATCAGGATGGATTGTAAGGCGGTCATAAGGATGTCCAATACGAATCGGTTTGCAGGATGGACTGTATGTAACCCACAAGCCGCCAGCAAACGCTGACTTCGCAAGGCGGCCATGGCATGATGGCGGCATGACAGAATCGCACGATCACCACGATCACGATCACCATACCCACGATCACCATACCCACGATCACCATCACCACGATCACGGGCATCACCACGCCCCCGCCAACCCCGGCACCGCCTTCGCCATCGGCGCCGCCGTCAATCTGGCCTTCGTCGTGCTCGAGGTGGCCGTCGGCATGGCTGCCAACTCCATCGCCCTGGTGGCCGACGCGGCGCATAATCTGGGGGATGTGCTCGGGCTGGGGCTCGCTTTGGCCGCGGTCATCCTCAGCCGCCGCCCGCCGACGCCGCGGCGTACCTATGGCTGGGGCCGCAGTTCCATCCTCGCCGCCTTGGCCAATGCCGCCGTGCTGCTGATCAGTGTCGGCGCCATCGCGTTGGAGGCGGTGCACCGGCTGCTCGAACCACAGCCCGTTCAAACCGGGCTGGTGATGGCCGTGGCGGCGGCCGGCATCGTCGTCAATGGCGGCACCGCCCTGCTCTTCCTCCGCGATCGGCAGCGGGACCTGAACATACGCGCCCAGTTCGCGCATCTGGCCGGGGATGCCCTGATCTCGCTGGGGGTGGTGGTGACGGCGGTGGCGATCCGGTTCACCGGCCTGTACTGGCTCGACCCGCTGGTCAGCCTGCTGGTGGCCGGGCTGATCGCCATCGGCACCTGGGGGCTGTTGCGGGAATCGCTCGGCCTGGCGCTCGACGCCGTGCCGGCGCGGCTGCGGCACGAGGACGTCGCCGCCTACCTGACCACCCTGCCCGGTGTGACCGAAGTCCACGACCTGCACATCTGGGGCCTGAGCACCACCGAAACCGCGCTGACCGCCCATCTGGTCCATGACGGCATAAGGGGGGAGGACCACACCAGGACTTTGCCCGAGGCCCTGCGCCGCCGGTTCGGCATCGGTCACGTAACTGTGCAATGGGAAACCGCCGCCGACGCCGTTTTATGCCATCTCAGACCGGACCATGTCGTGTAACCATACGGTCGTAGAACCTGCCAGGGCTGCAACCGGGGGATGATTGCGGCACCGGGCAGAAACCTTTTAGAATTGCCCGAGCAGTTTCCAAGCAGGAGCGACTGATTTTGGACGCCACCGGCCCCAATTGGCCCCAGCCAGCGCAGCGCCGGCACCGCGCCTGGCGCGGCCGCTAAGAATGGCATTGCGGCCATCCCATATCATCGGGACGGTACTG
>CAIUPC010000773.1 GCA_903900905.1 uncultured Acetobacteraceae bacterium | reverse complement strand
GTTGTCCCGAGGATGACGGTTTTACGCGTGCGCCACAGTCGAACCCTCAGCGTCATCCCTGGGCTTGTCCCGGGGACCAAGGTTGCCGCCGCTGCCACTGTGGTCCCCGGGACAAGCCCAGGGATGACGGATTTTGGAGCCCAAGCCCGTCCAACCAAAGGTATCGCGGCCAAAGGCGATACCCCGGTCACGCCGGTTTTCGCCATTGCACCCGGCGCCCGTGAATGCTCCGATACCCGCCTGAGCCAAAATAAGATCGGGAACGGCCATGACGCGCATGCTTGACGGAAAGACGGCCCTGGTAACCGGCGGCGGCAACGGTATCGGCCGCGCCGCGGCTTTGGCCTTCGCGCGGGAAGGGGCCCGGGTCGCGGTCGCCGATTATGAGGCCGAGGCCGCCCAGGCCACCGTCGCTTTGATCAACGCCGCCGGCGGTCAGGCGATCTCCCTCTCGGGCGATGTCACCATCTCAGCGCAGGTCAAAGCCCTGGTCGATGCCACCGTCGCCGCCTTCGGCCGCCTCGACTGCGCCTTCAACAACGCCGGCATCGCCCCGCATCAGGTCGGATCGCTCGGCCAGAGCACCATCGACTGGTCGGAGGCATCCTTCGACCGGATGATCGAGGTCAATCTGAAAAGCGTCTGGCTCAGCCTGAAGCACGAGTTGCCCGTCATGCAGGCGCAAGGCGCCGGCGTGATCGTCAACACCGCCTCGATCGCCGGGATGATCGGCCTGAAATCCGCCACCGCCTATGTCGCCGCCAAGCACGCGGTCATCGGCCTGACCAAGACCGCGGCGATCGAATTCGCGCAGCAGGGCATCAGGGTGAACGCGGTCTGCCCGGGCTTCATCGAAACCCGCATGACCACCCGCGCGGTCGCCAACCGCGGCGATCAGATCAAGGCCTCGACCCCGCTCGGCCGCCTCGGCACGCCCGAGGAAATCGCGGAGATGGTCGTCTGGCTGTGTTCTGATCGCGCCAGCTACGTGACCGGCGCGGCCTATGCCGTCGATGGCGGCTGGACCGCGATATGAGCGACGATATTCGAAACGATGGCATCCGCCCGGGAGAAATCGCCGGCACCCTGCCCGAGGCAACCGACGCCGGGGTCTACTTCATCGGCCGCATCCGCACGCCCTGGCAGACCCGGGCGGAATGCCCAAGGCGCGGCAGCCCGGACGGGCCGGTATGCCGGATCGAAATCGATCCGCGCTGGGCGGAGGCGCTGCTGGGACTGGCGGAGCATCCGCGCATCCAGGTGCTCTATTGGATGCACCAGGCCCGGCGGGACCTGCTGGTGCAAGTGCCCCGCCATAGCGGCAAAATCGCCGGCACCTTCGCGCTCCGCTCCCCCGTGCGGCCGAACCCGATCGCGTCGTCGATGGTCGATCTGGTGGGGATCGAGGGCACGACGGTCCTGGTCCGCGGGCTGGACTGCCTGGACGGCACGCCGCTGGTGGATCTGAAGCCGGCGCCGAAGGGTTGAGTGATAGAGGGCTGGCACCGGCGGTGGGTATACCTCGACTCCGCAAAAATCCGGGAAAATGATCGGTGCTGGCCGATCATTTATCCGCGCTGATAGTCTCGTCATGCCGACGGAGGTCGGCATCCACGCCTTGCGTGGTCTCAATAGGCAAAGGCATGGATGCCGACCTCC
>CAIUPC010000772.1 GCA_903900905.1 uncultured Acetobacteraceae bacterium | reverse complement strand
CTCTCCCCCCGGCCCCCTCCCTCAAGGGGAAGGGGAGGCTGTATTTTCAAACGTTGGTGGAGGGACCCCGCGCTACCTGCCAAAGCCCCCGCCGCATCTCCGCCTGCGCGGCCAATGTCCCCCGTTCCAGGAACGCCGCCCGGGCGCCCAGGGCCAAACGCTCCCGCAGCGGCACATCGCGGATCAGGCGGCTGATCGCCGCGTACCAGGCGTCCGGCCGGTTCGCGACCAGCATCCCGCCCACACCATCCGCCGGCGACCCGCGATAGACCGGCCCATCCGAGGCGATGACCGGGATCCCCGCGGCCGCGTAATCCAGCGCCTTGATGGCGGATTTGCAGCGGTTGAACGCAGAGTCAACCAAGGGTGCCAGACCAATATCCCAGGCCCGCTGCCCGGTGAACCAGTGCACAAACCCCGGGTAGGATGCCCGAGCGCTGGGCGGTATCGGCAGGCGTTTGACCCATTCCGGCAAATGCGGGGCATCGCTAAAGCCGATCATGTCGATGGAGACCCGGTATCCGAAATCCTCGGCGATGCGGGCCAAAGCCGGCTCGATCAGGGCAAAATCGGCGGTATGGGTCGCGGTGCCCATGCACAGGATCCGCACCGGCATCTGGCGCGGCCGCGGGATCGCGGGCGCGGCCGTCCATAATTGCTCATCGAGGCCATTTGGCACCACCGTCGCCGCGACTCCCACCCGGGCGGCGAGCGCGGGTGTGGATACGAGGACCTGATCCGCCAGCCGCAGCATGCGGCGCACCACCTGGGTTTTCGGGCGCAGCGCCGCCGCCTCTGGATGCTCCCGCGGGATATGCAGCAGGTCGTCGTCCAGGTCGTAGACCAGGCGCCCGCCGATAGCTCTTGCGTGCGCGGCGAGCGCCTCCGCCGCCGCCACATCGGGGATGGCATAGCGGTGGGTCACGAACATGTCGGCTTTATAACGCAACGCGCTCACCGTATCGGCCACGATCACCTCGATATCCTGCCCGCATGCGGGATGCGTCAGAGGCAGAAGCAAGCGGATATAGGCGCAGGGGCTGAGGGCGCCATTGCCGGACTGCTCCGCCACCACGACGACCCGAAGGCCAGTGGCGGGCCGCGGCGCGAACCGGGACACAGCGGGCGCCGCCAGATAGGAGTCCGCATAGAAATCGGCGATCCGCGGACGCTCCGCCGTGCTTTCGGAGGGTAATTGCAGCGCGGTGCGCACCGCGGCGAAGACCTGGAGCCACCTGGCCGGATCGGTGGTTGGCGGGGTCAGCCATGTCATCGGCCGCCCGCCAAGCCGATCTGGGAATGCACCGATTTTGGTTGCCACGATCGGGCGGCCGGATTCGATCCCCTCACTTAACGTATAGCTATATGTCTCAGGCCATGATGCCGGGAACCACAGGACATGCGGGTCCAGCCTGGCCAATAGTCCCGGCAAGGCGTCCGGCTCATAATGTCCGTTGACATGCAGGCGCGCCAAAGCATCAGCGGGAAAAACCCCCTCGATCTCGCCGATAAGGTGAAACTCGTGCGTGGCCGGGTCCGCCGCTTGTATGACCGAGGCCGCCAGCGCCGCCCCTTTGTGGTTCGCCAGCACGCCGATAAGCGCGATACGCAGCTTCTTCAGCGCTCGGCGTGACCGGTGGTGCGGCCAGGGACCCGCCGGGATCGGCTCATGCGGCGCCACAACCGCCCGTTCCGCCAATCCAAACCGTGCCAGCCGCGCCAAAGCGTCCGCGCTCGGACAAAAAACGCGTGCGGCGTCGCGCAGGAGCCAGGCATGCGACACCCGCCAGGACAGAATATCCCGCGCCCCGTGGGAGGCTCGGGTCGCGATACAGGCGTTGCAGGTAGCGGCTTCGGGCTCCTGGCACCAAAGCCCGTCGGACCAGGGCAGCATGTTGACCTGCGGACAGAGCGCGAAATAATCATGCACGGTCGTATCGAACGGCACATCCAGACGGTGGATCAAGGCCTGGATGTCCATGTCCATGCCAACGAGGTGATGCACATGCACGCGCGCGACCCTGGCCGAGCGCAGGACGCGGACGAGGTCCTCCAGCCGTTCGGCCGGCAGATCCAGCACGGGATGGCCCGGCACCATTGGCACCGACAGCCGCGCCCCGCGCACGGTGGCGCTGAGCAGCAGCACATTGGCCCGGCCCGCGAGCCGCGCCGCCAATGCATCGATGTGGTGCCCGACCCCGCCGCCGAACCCATGCGAGATCATGAGAATGGTGGGCAAAGGCGAAGCCGCGAACAGGCGGGCCGTCACCGCGAAACGATAAGGCCCCACCGCGTCGAGGCGAATATGCCGCGCCACCTGGGCGAAATAATCCGGGAAACGCCGGGTGATCGTCGCGGCCGCTGCTTGCAGCAGGGGGCCGGTTTCATGGCCGAAGCTGACGCCGCCTTCGTGGTAGACGAACACGTCGCAGGCCAGGATATGGCGCCAACCCATCCCCGCGGTGCGGAGGCAGAAATCGGTCTCCTCCCCATAGCCGCGCCCGAAGGCGGCTTCGTCGAACGGGCCCGCCTGATCAAGGGCGGCGCGGCGGATATACATGCAAAAGCCCACGGTCGTCGGAAGGTCGACCGCGCGCCCGGCATTGACGGCCTGGCAGGCGGCGTCGATCTCGGGCCAGATGCGGCCGAATGGGATGGCGTTGGTGCCATCGCGGGGATAGCCGCAGATCGTGGCATTGTTTGACAAGGGCGACACCGAGGCGATTCG
>CAIUPC010000771.1 GCA_903900905.1 uncultured Acetobacteraceae bacterium | reverse complement strand
CCGCCCAGTGATGGCGCCGCGGACCGCGTGTTCCGCGGCGGGTCCTGGAACAGCGGCGCGCGGTTCGTGCGTTCCGCGGTCCGCTACCGCCTCGCCCCGTCCGTTCGGTTTAACCTCGTCGGGTTTCGCTGCGCCCGAGTTCATAGCGAAAGCGAATAAGCGGAGGCCGCCGGGCCTGGGCGGCGTACCCGGCCGGAAGGCGCGCAGTGCGGAGCACCGCGCCCGGCAGGGGCCGCGGCCCAGCCACCCTCAGACACCCAACGCCGTCCTTGCCTTCGTCACCCCAGGTGCCGCACCATCACACCATGAACCCCACACACTCGCCCATCACCGACCAGACCAGCCCCACCCTCGCCGCCCACGTCGCGCAAGAGGCCCGGTTCCGCATGCTGATCGAAGCAGGCCAGCGCGCCCTCCGCACCGGCCGGACGGTCGAGCATGCCTCGGTCGTCGCGGCCTTCGCACGGATCACCGGTTCCGCGACCTGATGCCCAACCACTGGACGTGCGGCAGCCAACACCGGCCTTGCCCCCTGGCACCAAAGCCGCAACCCGGAAACGCGAGGCCCGGAAACCCCGGCCTTCCCCCGCCCCGTGGTCTCCAGCCTCTCCGAGATCGGCGTCGCGCCGATACGCCCGGCGGCGGCTGCGCAAGCAGCCGATCGGCCCGCGGCAAAAGCCCATACGCCGTGAGACCAAGAACCACCCGGCCGATAACCGCCGGCGCGCACGCGACATCGCGCGCCATCACCCCATGCAACGTGAGGCCAGCCTGCCCCGCCAAAGCCACCTCCACCCGGCAGCGACCGCCCACGCCGCGTATCGGCCCCACGGCAAAAGCCCATACGCCGTGAGACCACGAACCACCCAGCCCACAACCGCCGGCGTCAACCCGCCATCACCCCATGCAACGTGAGGCGATCCCCGCCAGACTGCCGAATGCAAGCGGCGATACCAGTCCCGGCAAAGGCCGCCAGGCCGGCATCCCGCACCGGCCGCCTACCCCCCGGCCCGCGGCGCGACTGTGCCTCGCCCGGTCAGATCGTCCCCGGCCGATTTTGGCATCAGCAGCGCGACCGGGGCGGCAAGACCGGTCAGCCCGCCCACCACCAGGAAAGCGATGCTGAAATCCATCGCCTGTGGGGAGGCATGACCTGACACCGCCGCCGCCACCTGCAGCGCCATGGCCCCGGCGGACACCCCGATCGTCGCCGCCAGTTGCTGGCCGGCGGTGTAGAGCGACGTGGCGGAGCTCATCCGCGCCCGCGGCACATCGCCATAGGCCAGGGTATTATAGGCCGTGAACTGCAACGACCGCATGAACCCGCCCACCAGCAGCACCCCGTATATGGCGGCCGCCGGCCAGGTCGGGCGGAAGGCGGCGCACAGCGCCAGCATCACGCCGGAGAACAACCCGTTCCAGATCAGCGTGTCGCGGAAGCCAAAGGTCCGCAGCGCCCGCTGCGCCACGGGCTTCATGACCAAAGCCCCGGCGGAGCTGGCGAAGGTGATCAACCCGCTCTCCACCGCCTCTTTGCCAAAGCCGATCTGGAGCATCATCGGCAGCAGGAAGGGGATGGCGCCAATACCGGTGCGGAACAGCATCATGGCGGTGAAGGCGACCCCGAAGCAGGGCAGCTTCATCAGGGTAAAGTCCAGCACCGGCGCCTCGGTCGCGCGGGCATGGAGGATATACAGCAGTGTGGCGGAGCCGCCGGCACCCAGCATCAGCTGCGTCGCCCATATCGGCACCACGCCGCGGCCCAGCGTCTCCAGCCCGAACATCAGCCCGGTCAGCGCCACCCCGGTCAGCATCAGCCCGCGCAGATCGAAGCGCCCGCGCGGCGGCTCACGGATGTCCTCGATGAAGCGGCTGACAAGAACGAAGCCGAGGATGCCGATGGGGATATTGATGTAGAAGATCCAGCGCCAGTCCAGATAGGTGACGATGAAGCCCCCCAGCGGCGGGCCGACCACGGGGCCGAGCAAAGCGGGGGTGGTGAGCCAGGCCATGGCGGCGACCAGCTCGGTCTTCGCGGCGGTGCGCAGCAGCAGCAACCGGCCGACCGGGACCATCATGGCGCCGCCGAGGCCTTGCAGGATGCGGGCGCAGACCAGGAAGGCGAGGCTCTGCGACAGCCCGCACAGCACCGAGCCGATGGTGAACACCACGATCGCGATGCGGAACACGTTGCGCGCCCCGTAGCGATCCGCCACCCAGCCGCTGGCCGGGATGAAGACCGCGAGGCTCAGCAAATACGAGGTCAGCGCCACGCTCATATGCGCGGGATCGTAGCCGAACACCTTGGCCATGGTGGGCAAAGCGGTGGCGATGACCGTGGAGTCCAGGTTCTGCATGAACATGGCGGTGGCGACGATCATCGCGGTGATGCGGGTGCGGCGAGTCGTGCTGTTGGGGGGACGTTGGGCCTCGGACATGCGCGGCAGTGTCGCCCCTGGCGCGGCAAACGTCCATTCTCCCCATCCCCGCCAGCAGGGCGGGAAAAACCGTCATCCCAGCCCGCCGGACGCGAAAAACCGTCATCCCCGGACTTGTTCCGGGGACCAATTGCGGCAAAGGCGGCAACCTTGGTCCCCGGGACAAGCCGGTGATGACGGAATTTGTCGCCAAAGCGCCTGATGCGATCGCCCCATCCCCGCCGGCCGCTGCTATATTCCTGCCCAACACGGAGACGTCCAACCATGCATATCGAAACCCTCCTCCCCCTCGGCAAGGTCGATCCCGGACTGCGCGCGCCCGACGTGCCGCTGGATATCGGCACCGTGTTCGACGATGCGCGGGAGCTGGAGCGGCTGGGCTATGACGGTCTGGCGATCGAGGAATGCAAGGAAGACCCCTATATCGTCGGCGCCCTGGCCGCGCAGGCGACCACAAGGCTGAAAATCGCGACCGCGGTGGCGATCGCCTTCCCGCGCAGCCCAACCTCCACCGCCATGTCGGCCTGGACCTTGCAGCGCCTGTCGAAGGGCCGGTTCACCCTGGGCCTCGGCACCCAGGTGAAGGCGCATATCGAGCGGCGCTATGGCATGGAATGGTCCCCCGCCGGGCCGTGGATCCGCGACTATGTCAACGCCGTCCGCGCGGTGTGGGATTGCTGGCAGAACGGCACGAAGCTGGACTTCTCCAGCCCGCACTATCGGCTGAACCTGATGGTGCCGCTGTTTGACCCGGGGCCGATCGCGCATCCGGACATCCCGATCCATCTGGCGGCGGTGAACCCGATCATGAGCCGCATCGCCGGGGAATGCGCCGACGGCATGCGCCCGCACCCCGTGTGCACCGCCGAATACATTGAGAAGGTGATGCTGCCCGCCGCCCATATCGGCGCCGCCAAAACCGGCCGCGACCCGGCCAAATTCGCCGTCGCCATCAAGCCCCTGATCGCCACCGCCCGCACGGATGAGGAACTGGACAAGCGCATCCGCGACATCCGCGCCCGGGTCGCCTTTTACTGCTCCACCCCCGGGTACCGCGCCGCTTTCGAATTCCATGGCCTCGGCGACCTCGCCAAACGCATGAGCGTGCTGTCGCGCGAGCAACGGTGGGAGGAAATGCCGGGCATGATCGACGACGAAGTCCTGAACCTCTACGCCACCATCGGCTCGTTCAAGGATATCGGCCAGAAACTGCACGACCGCTACGCCCATGTGGTCACCCATGCCGAGTTCAGCATCCCGATCGCCAGCGACGCCGATAAGGACTCGCTGTCCGGCCTCATCCAACATTTGCGCGCCGCCTGACGAAATCCGGCCGGCGCATTGATCTGCCTCATGGCACAGTCGGCCTGACGCCCCCATGTATCCGCCATAACCAGGAGGGTACAACCATGCCGAAGGTCATCTTGCTGCCGCTCAGTGGCACCCCGGCGGATCGGGCGGCGGAAGACGTGGCAATCGCGTTGGGCAAGGGGTTCGGGGCGCATCTGGTGGCGCTGCATGTCCGCCGCGATGCGCGCCGCGACCTCGCCGCGCTGGCTTCCGCCGACATGGGCATGGGAACCGGGCTGGATGCGACGCTCGCACGCATGGAAGAAGACGCCGACGCGCGGGAGAAGTCCTCGGAGGAAAGCTGGCGCGACACCTGCGCCAAGGCCGGGTTCAAGCTGGCAGAGACCCCAGGCACGCCAGGACCGACGCAGGAATTTATCTCCGAGATGGGCGAAGAGGCCGATTACCTCGCCGAACACGGCCGCGCCGCCGATTTGATCGTGGTCGGGCGGCAACGCAACTCCGGCATCCTGAATATGGACCTGATGGAGGCCGCGCTGATGGACACCGGCAGACCGGTCCTCATCGCGCCGGAGTCGGGGACCATCAAACTGGACGGAACCGTGGCGATCGCGTGGAAGAACACGCGCGAAGCGGCGGGCGCGGTCGCGGCGGCTTTGCCGTTTATCGGCCTGGCAAAGCGGGTCATCGTGTTTTCGGTCGAGGAATCCGACACGCCCGACACGGTCGATCACTCCCCAATGCGCCTGGTGCGGGCGCTGCGGTGGCATAATGCCAATACCGGATCGCAGCTGTTGCGCCACGAAACCCGCGCCCCGGTGCGGGTGCTGCTGGAGGCCCTGGCGAAAGAGCAATGCGATCTGCTGGTCATGGGCGGTTACGGCCACACCAGACTGCGGGAGGCCGTGTTCGGCGGCTTCACCCGCGCGGTGCTGGAAGACGCGGCGATCCCGGTGCTGATGGCGCATTGAAACCGCCTTCCATCCCCGCATTCGTCCCCATCCGCACTGGAATAGGGGGGCGGT
>CAIUPC010000770.1 GCA_903900905.1 uncultured Acetobacteraceae bacterium | reverse complement strand
GCCTTGTCGGTGCTGTCGGCGGCGGGCGCGCGGGTGGATCGCGTGCGCTTCTCGGAATGGGACGAACTGCCCGCGGTCAACGCCAAAGGCGGTTTCGCGGCGTCGGAGGCCTATGCCTGGCACCGCGCGCTTTTGGCTGCGAAGGGCGCGGGCTACGATCCCAATATCCGTGTCCGCATCGCGCGCGGGGAGCAGATGAGCGCGGCGGATTACATCGACCTCCTCGCGGCGCGGGCGCGGTTGATCGCTCGTTTCGATGCCAGCACCCGCGATTACGACTGCGTGGTGATGCCGACAGTGCCGATCGTGGCGCCGCGGATCGACGAATTGAACGATCAGCAGTCGTATAATCGGATCAATATGCTGATCCTACGCAATACCGCGCTGGGCAATTTCCTGGATCGTTGCTCGATTAGCGTTCCGTGTCATCGCGCCGGGGAGGCACCGGTTGGGCTGATGCTGACCGGGGAGACGATGGGCGACGCGCGGTTGTTCTCAATCGCTTCGGCGGTGGAGGCGGCTTTTCATTGACTTTGGGTCTGAATTGGCGATATGCACCAAATCAATGGGCATATCGCCAAAGGTGCCAGCTATGACGCTCCCTGTTCATGGGTTTTCCGAAGCCTATGCGCCGCTTCTCTCCCCGCCACGGGTTGGGGTTTCGATCGACGTGTTGGATCGCCTGCTCGACAGCGGTCGCATCACGTTGGTTGAACTCGATCGGCTGGTATTGCCGCGCAAGACGCTGGCGCACCGGCGCGGCCTTGGGGTCCTCACTTTCGAACAATCCGATCGGCTGAACCGCCTGATCCGCATGATCGATGAAGCCGAATACACCTTCGGTGATCCCAAAAAGGCGCATACTTGGCTGCGGCGGCCCAGCCGGCTGCTGGACGGCGAAGCCCCGCTCGACCGTCTCGACACGGACCTCGGCTGCCGCCAGATCGAAACGCTGCTCGGCCACATTGCGCACGGTATCGCGGCCTGATGGAGGTCTGGCGAGTCTGCCGGCGCCCTTTCGCCGATTTGACCGGGGAGGGTGCGCGGCGGTTCGGCGGGCGGTGGAACCGAAAGGGCTGGCCGGTGGTCTATTTCGCCGAACACCCGGCCCTGGCGGTGCTGGAGGTGCTGGTGCACCTCGATCTGCCCATCGAGTTGCTGCCCGATGATTACGTGCTGCTGCGGGCGGAGGTGCCGTTTCGCCCGGCTGAGGTGGTGATCCAGCCCGGCGATGATCCAGCGCGGCTCGGCGATGCCTGGCTCAAAGAGGGGCAGACGCCGCTGTTGCGGGTGCCCTCCATCGTGGTGCCGCATGGGCGGAACCTGCTGCTGAACCCGGCGCACAAGGCGAGCGCGCGGGCCCGGATCCTGTCGGTGGAGCCGTTCGCGTTTGATGCGCGGCTGGGCGCGGCGGCGTAGCGCCGATCAGAGGAAAAGCCGCAGTGGCGAGAGCGTACCGGCTTTGTCGCGCACGAGGAATTGCTTGCCGTCTTCGGTCTCTTCGATCAGGGCTTCGTACAGGCGCAGTGCGTTCTTGACGACTTCAGCATAGGACGCGGCTTCGGTCTTTGCCTTCAGCGTGTTGAGACGCTCCATCGCGCGCGGTGCGAAGTCGAGCTGGACGCGGTTCTTTTTGTTCGTCTGGGCTGAGGCCTGGGTCCGTTCCCGCGTTTCGCTGGTGTCGGCACCCGATGCGATGGTCAGAGTGGTCATCCTGAATCGTACCTTTGCGGTCCAAAGTAGTAGGTTACCATCGAACCAAGGATCGGTCCGACAACAGCCCAGGCAGTCATAAGCGGCGTCACATTGCCCGTCGGCACAGCATAGGCCCCCGTCGTCGCAATCGCCGCGATGGCCGACAGCGCGATGCCCCGGGCGAGAAACCCGCGCGTTTTGGCCTCAACTTCGTCGACACCACCGAAATCGGCGCCGAGGATCGGCTGGAATGGCTTTCCCGATCCGCCGAACCGATCCGGACGCTTCTTACCCGCGCCGATCCTGGTCATGGGTGTGATCCGTCGCTGGACGGAAGGGCCGGTTCGTGTTCCGACCCTATTGCCCTCGATACCCCATCTATGAGGGGAACGCAAAGCATAAATGAGGATAAATAACTCATATTACTCCACCGCTGAGGGGCGATGCTGGCGGAGTCCATGAGAGGATGGCTGTGGCCACTGGCCACGATGGGGGCATGTTCGCTCATGCCCCGCACTGTGCCGAGAAAAGCTTAAGAAATCGTAAACATCACCGCGATTTTTCGTGGGGAGGGGCAAAATGGGGCCCGTAAGGGCCCCGCTCGCTTTTACCCCCGCGCGGCCTGCAACGCTTCCCACACCCGGCCCGGAGTCGCCGGCATGTCGAAGTGCCGGATGCCAACCCCCGCCAATGCGTCGTTGATCGCGTTCATCGCCGCGCCCAGCGCGCCGACGGTCCCGGCCTCGCCCACGCCTTTGGCGCCCAGAGGGTTGACCGCCGTCGGGACCTCCCGCGTGGCCAGCCGGAAATCGGGGTACTCGTCGGCGCGCGGCATCTGGTAGTCCATGAAGGACGCGGTCAGCATCTGACCGGACTGGGTGTCGTGGATGATCACCTCGCCCAGCGCCTGGCCAACGCCCTGCACCACGCCGCCATGGATCTGGCCGGCGACAATCATGGGGTTGAGCACTTTCCCGAGTTCCTCGACCGCGCTGTAGCGCACGATCTCGGTCACGCCGGTTTCGGGGTCGATCTCGACCTCGCAGATATGGGTGCCGTTGGGGAAGGTCACCGCCGTCGGGGTGAATTCGCCGGATTCGACCAGGACGCCTTCCTCACCGGGGGCGACATGGCGCGGGTCCTTCGCGGCGCGGCCAATATCGGCCAGCGTCACCGAGCGATCCGTGCCGGCGATGCTGAATTTGCCCTCGGCGAATTCGATATCCACGACCGCGGCTTCCAGCACCTCAGCTGCCAGCTTCTTCGCCGTTTCCAGCACCTTATCGACCGCCAGCATCACCGCCGAACCACCAATGCAGAGCGCGCCGGAACCGCCATTGCCCTTGCCTGACGGCAACAGGTCGGTGTCCCCGCCCTCCCATTTCACATTCTCGATGGGGATGCCGAACCGGTCCGCCACGATCTGGGTCATGGTGGTTTCCAGGCCCTGGCCAACCGACATGGAACCGGAGCGTAGGGTCAGCGTGCCGTCTTCCTCCAGCCGGAGCGTCGACAGGTCCTTGGCCGGGCGCAGGAAGGGGCCGCCGGCGACTTCGATGCAGTTGCACAGGCCAATGCCGCGCAGCTTGCCGCGGGATTCCGCCTCGGCCCGGCGGGCATCGAAACTGTCGAGTTCAGCCAGTTCGGCCGCCTTGACCATGTTCCCCTCGAACTCACCGCAATCGTAGGTGAAGGTCAGCGCGGTCTTGTAGGGCATCGCGGTGGGCGGGATCAGGTTGCGGCGGCGAAGTTCATAGGGGGAAATGCCCAGCTCCCGCGCCGCGACATCGATCAGGCGTTCAATGGCATAGGTCGCCTCCGGCCGGCCGGCGCCGCGATAGGCGGCGGTGGGGACGGTGTGGGTCATGATGCCGCAGACCTGCGCCGCGATGGCCGGGATATGATACACTCCCGCGATGCCGCCGATATTGCCGACGCCCCAGCCCGAGCGGCCGGACGTGTAAGCGCCCAGATTGCAATCCCAGCGCAACTTCAGGGCGGTGAATTTACCATCCGCGTCCAGCGCCAGTTCGGCGGTGATATCCATCTCCCGCGCCTGTTCGTCGGTCAGCAGGCCCTCGGTCCGTTCCGACACCCAACGCACGGGGCGGTTGAGGCGCCGCGCCGCCCAGGCGATCAGCACCTCTTCCACATGCACGCCCGACTTCATGCCGAACGAGCCGCCGACATCGCCCGGCACGACCCGGATCTCCGTCGGTTTGATATTGAAATTGTCCTTGGCCATGCCGTTGCGCAGGTTGAACGGTGACTGGTGTGAGGCATGCACCACCATCCGCCCATCCGGCCCGATCTCGGCCCAGACGCCGCGCGGCTCCATCGAATTGGCGGTAATGCGGGAGACGGTGAAGTTCAGCTTCGTCACATGCGCGGCGGCCTGT
>CAIUPC010000769.1 GCA_903900905.1 uncultured Acetobacteraceae bacterium | reverse complement strand
GCCTTCGTCGTGGTCGATCTGGAAGGCACGGCCTCGATGATGGTGGGCTACGCGCTCAGCCGCGCGGACCTGGCGATCATCCCGACACAGGGCTCGCAGCTGGACGCGGCGGAGGCGGTGAAGGCCATCGCCCTGATCCGCCGGCAGGAGCGGGCGTTCAACAAGACCATCCCCCTGGCGGTGCTGTTCACCCGCACCAGCGCCGCGATCCGCCCGCGCACGTTAAAGGCCATTGAATCCGAGTTCGTCGATAACGGCATCCGCGTCTATGGCACCCAGATCCATGAGCGCGAGGCCTATCGCGCCATCTTCGTCTTTGGCGGCACACTGTCCGGCCTGGCGGCGGATCAGGTGACCAATATCGCGGCGGCGATCGCGAATGCGCGGGCTTTCGCGGCGGAGACGATCTCCATCCTCAAGCAACCCGCCAAAACCGTGGAGGCGGCGTAATGTCCAACCAGCGCGCCAGTATATTCGACGCCGACGATCTCGACGTCAGCAGCTTCGCGCCGAAACGCGGTCCGGACACCGCCGCCCCGGCTGCTGAGCAAGTGCGGGCGGTGGCGGAGGCAGCGAATTTCCGCAGCCGGGAAGCCGCCCCACCGCCGCCGCCCAAGCGCGTGCAGCGGCGGCACCGGACGGGGCGGAATGTGCAGTTCAATGTGAAGGCGTCGCAGGAAACGGTGGATGCGTTCTACGCGATCAGCGATGCCAAGGGGTGGGTCCTGGGGGAAACGATGGAGCATGCGCTGGCGGCGTTGAAGCGGGAGCTCGATAGCCAGACCGCATGATCGCAAAGGCGGGAACCCGCGGCGGTCGTTGCATTCCGGGATCCGAAAATCGAGGCGTCCGGGCGTAAGATGAGCCATGGGGACATTCAGCCAAACAGGAGCCCATTCGGGCAACCGGGCTGACAGGAGGAAACGGCGATGATCGACGAACAATTCCGCGCGACGTGGTTGCCTCGGCTGTTGAGCGTGGTCCGGATTATGACCGGCCTGCTTTTTCTGCAACATGGGCTCACGAAGTATATCGGATTTCCAGCGCCGACGCCTGCGACGTTTCATGTCGCCAGCCTCAGTGGCCTGGCCGGTGCTATCGAAATCGTAGCCGGCATCCTCATCGTGATCGGCCTGTTTAGCCGGGTGACCGCGTTCATCGCCTCAGGCGAAATGGCGTTTGCGTATTTCATCAGCCACGCCCCTCGCGGCTTCTTCCCCCAGGCAAATGGGGGCGAACTGGCAATCCTGTATTGCTTCATCTTCCTCTATATCGCGCTCGCCGGCGGCGGCTCGTGGGGCGTCGATGCGATGCGCGCAAAGGCTCAAAGCACCGGTCCCTGACCCGGCCTTGGCATAGGATGTCGCGCGGGTGAACAAAACGCTGTTGATCGTGTTCTTCTCGCGCACCAACGGCACCCGCCAAATGGCCGAGGCCGCGGCGGGGGTGGAGGAACCTGGCGTTGCCATCCGTCTGCTGACCGCCGAACAGGCCACGGCCGATGACCTCCTGCGCGCCGATGGCGTTATTTTCGCCACCCCCGAGAACCTCGCCGCGCTCGCCGGGCCGATGAAGGACTTCTTCGATCGCGCCTACTACCCGGCACTCGGGCGGATCGAGGGCCGGCCTTATGCCATCATGGTTTGCGCCGGCAGCGACGGCGAGAACGCCGCCCGTCAGATCCAGCGTATCGCCACTGGCTGGCGCCTGCGCCTGATCGCGCCGCCGCTGATCATTTGCACCCGCGCGCAGACGCCCGAAGCGATCCTGGCACCCAAATGCATCAACCCGGAGGATCTGGCCCGCTGCACCGAGCTGGGAGCCGGTTTCGCGGCCGGATTGGCAGCCGGGATATTTTGAACAATAGGCAAATACTGCCTATTTTATGACCATTTTAGGATTTTCGCCTCTCCGATCACCATAAGGTAGGGCGAAAATTGCGCGCGAAGGGGACACTCCCGCAAGAATCGCCGCCTCACCAAACAAACCCTGCGTTTAATCCCGTTGGCACACTGGTTGCATATCACCCTGACAGCGGGGCCGCACCCGGCCCACGCCCGCGCGCAACCAACCCGGAACCGGGAAACAGGACAGAGGCACATGGCAATCACGGAACCCACACTCTCACGCCGCGGACTGGCCCGCGCCGGCGCGGCCGTAGCGACCATCGCCGCCATCGGCGCGGTCGAAGCCGTCAACAACTCCGCCGCGGCGCAAGCCAAGGCCACCATCAAGGTCGGCATTCTGCACTCCTTGTCCGGCACCATGGCGATCAGCGAGACCACGCTGAAAGACGTCATGCTGATGCTGATCGAAAAGCAGAACGCCAAGGGCGGCCTGCTGGGCCGCAAGCTCGAAGCGGTCGTCGTGGACCCCGCGTCGAACTGGCCGCTGTTCGCCGAAAAGGCGCGTCAGCTGATCTCCGTCGACAAATGCGCCGCCACCTTCGGCTGCTGGACCTCGGTGTCGCGCAAGTCGGTGCTGCCGGTGTTTGAAGAGCTGAACTCCATCCTGTTCTACCCCGTCCAGTACGAGGGCCAGGAATGCAGCCGCAACGTGTTCTACACCGGCGCCGCCCCGAACCAGCAGGCGATCCCGGCGGTCGATTACCTGTGGAATGAATCGAAGGTGAAGCGCTGGGTGCTGGCCGGCACCGACTACGTCTACCCGCGCACCACCAACCAGATCCTGGAGGCGTACCTGATCAGCAAGGGCGTCGCCAAAGAAGACATCATGATCAACTACACGCCGTTCGGCCACAGCGACTGGCAGAACATCGTGGCCGAGATCAAGAAATTCGGCAGCGCCGGCAAGAAGACCGCCGTCGTGTCCACCATCAACGGCGACGCCAACGTCCCGTTCTATAAGGAACTCGGCAACCAGGGCATCAAAGCCACCCAGATTCCGGTTGTCGCCTTCAGCGTCGGCGAAGAAGAACTCGCCGGCATCGACACCAAGCCGCTGCTCGGCCATCTGGCCGCTTGGAACTATTTTCAAAGTGTCGATAATCCCGCCAATAAGGCGTTTATCGACTCCTGGAAGAAGTACACGAAAAATCCGAAGCGTACGACCAACGATCCGATGGAAGCGCATCTCATCGGCTTCAACATGTGGGTCAAAGCGGTCGAGGCTGCTGGCTCGATCGATCCGGACAAGGTCATCGACGCCCTCATCGGCGTCGCGGTGCCGAACCTGTCGGGCGGCTATTCCGCGATGATGCCGAACCACCACATCACCAAGCCGGTGCTGATCGGTGAAATCCAGGCGGACGGGCAGTTCAACACCGTCTCCCAGACTCCCGGCCTCGTGGTCGCCCAGGAATGGTCGCCTTACGTCGCCGACACCAAGGACCTCATCGGCGACTGGCGTGCGCCGCTGAAGTGCGGGGCCTTCAACGTCAAAACCGGCGCCTGCTCCACCGGTAAGAAGGCCTGATACCAGCGGCCTGAACCGCGGACTCTCCCCCTCCCCTCGCGGGAGGGGGCCGGGGGGAGGGGGACCTCCCCACCGGAGATGCTGGCACCGTCCCCTCCCCCCAATCCCCTCCCGCAAGGAGAGGGGGAGGTGCCATGGGTCAATGGTTCGGTCGCTTTCCATAAAGGTTTTTCATCCATGCGCCGCCTGTTCGCCGCTCTGCTGGCCGTGTCTTTGCTCGTCCTGGCCCAGCCCTCACGCGCTGATCAGACCGAGGACGCGCTGACCTCCCTGGGCACACCCGGGTTCGACAATGTCCGCGAAGGTGTCGAGCAACTCGCGACCTCCGGCCACCCGCGCGCCGCTGAAATCATTGGCGCGCTGCAGGCCGGTCTGCTGTTCGTGAACGCCGATCAGACGCTGTTTATCAAACAGGGCGATGATTCGTTCGTGAGCGCCAGCGACGGTAAGGCCACGACCGATATTTCCGCCGACGACCTCAAGCAGGTCCGTGTCAACAACGGCATCCGCAACGCCATTGAGGCCGCTTTGGGCGGGCTACGCCTGTTCTCGCCCGATGCGCCGACCCGGTTGGAAGCGGCTGAGGCGGTTTATAAGGCGCATGATCCGGCGGCCCTGCCGGCTCTGGATCAGGCTTTGGCCAAGGAATCCAATGCCGGCGTCAAGACGCGCATGCTCGAAGCCCGTGCCGCCGCGCTTTTGTCCGCCCCCGACAGCGTCGAAGGCGACCGCATCGCCGCGGTTGCTGTGCTGCGGGCGCGCGGCGATATCGAAACACGGGGCTATCTGGCCTCTCTCTCCGATCAGCCGCCTGCCGTCGCCGCCGCCATCACCGCCGCGCTGACCTCCCTCGATCGCCTGGCGCAGATCTGGAGCGTCGCGCAGAGCGTTTATTACGGCCTCAGCCTCGGATCCGTGCTGCTGCTGGCCGCCGCCGGCCTTGCCATCACCTTCGGCGTCATGGGCGTCATCAACATGGCGCATGGCGAAATGGTCATGATCGGTGCCTATGTCACCTTTGTCGTGCAGCAGTTCATGCGCGAGCACACGCCGGGCATTTACGGGACCAGTCTGCTGTTCGCCATTCCGCTGGCCTTTCTTGTCACCGGCGCCGTCGGGGTCGCGGTGGAACGCTGCCTGATCCGCTTCTTGTACGGCCGACCGCTGGAGACGCTGCTGGCGACCTGGGGCCTGTCGTTGGGTTTGCAGCAGGCGGTGCGCTCGATCTTCGGTGCCAATAACCGCGACGTCGATACACCCCGCTGGATGAGCGGCGCGACCGAAGTCGGCGGCCTGACCCTGACCTGGAACCGGATGTACATCATCCTGTTCGCCATCATCGTGCTGGCGTCGCTGATGGCGGCGCTGCGCTATACCTCGCTCGGCCTGCGGATGCGGGCGGTGACCCAAAACCGGCGCATGGCCGCTGCAATGGGCATTCGTACGCCCTGGATTGATGCACTCACGTTTGGCCTGGGGTCGGGCGTGGCTGGCATGGCGGGCGTGGCGCTGTCGCAGATCGACAACGTGTCCCCCAATCTCGGCCAGGGATACATCATCGACAGCTTCATGGTGGTGGTGTTCGGCGGGGTCGGGAATCTCTGGGGCACCACATTGGGCGCGCTGACCCTGGGCATCGTGAACAAGTTCCTGGAACCGATCGCCGGCGCCGTGATGGCCAAGATCGTGGTGCTGGTGCTGCTGATCTTATTCATCCAGAGGCGCCCGCGCGGCATGTTCCCGCTCAAGGGCCGGGCGGTGGAGTCATGAAAACCGATCGCACCCTTTGGCTGACACTCAGCCTGACCTTCGGCATCCCCCTGGTCCTGGCCGTCCTCAATCAGGTCACCGAGATTGGCGCCGCGCTGCATGTGCCAACCTACGTGCTGGCGCTGGCGGGCAAATATCTGTGCTTCGCCATGCTGGCCCTGGCGGTCGATCTGGTCTGGGGCTTCGCCGGCATTCTGTCGCTGGGCCACGCGGCGTTCTTCGCCCTCGGCGGCTATGCGATGGGCATGTACCTGATGCGCCAGATCGGCACCCGCGGGGTCTATGGCAACGCGATGCTGCCGGATTTCATGGTGTTCCTCGGCTGGAAAGAGCTGCCCTGGTACTGGTACGGGTTTGAGTGGTTCCCCTTCGCCATCTTCATGGCGGTGCTGGTGCCCGGCCTGCTGGCGATGGGCTTCGGCTGGCTCGCCTTCCGCTCCCGCGTCACCGGCGTCTACCTGTCGATCATCACCCAGGCGCTGACCTATGCGCTGCTGCTGGCCTTCTTCCGCAACGACATGGGTTTCGGCGGCAATAACGGGCTGACCGATTTCAAGGACATTCTCGGCTTTCCGGTGCAGGCGGACGCCACGCGGGCGGTGCTGCTGGTGGTCTCCGCTCTGTTCCTGTGCCTGCAATTCCTGGTGGCGCGGTTCGTTGTCGACTCCCGCTTCGGGAAGATGCTGATCGCGGTGCGTGACACCGAATCCCGCACCCGGTTCCTGGGTTACCGGCCGGAGTCCTACAAGCTGGTCGTCTGGGTCCTGTCCGCGGTCATGGCCGGTATCGGCGGCGCGCTTTATGTGCCGCAGGTCGGCATCATCAACCCCAGCGAATTCGCCCCCGCCAACTCGATCGAGGCCGTGATCTGGGTCGCTGTCGGCGGGCGCGGGACACTCAGCGGGGCGATCCTTGGCGCCATTCTGGTGAACTTCGGCAAGACCTGGTTCACCGGCGCGCTGCCGGAGTTCTGGCTCTATGCCCTGGGCGCGCTGTTCATCTTCGTGACCTTGTTCCTGCCAAAAGGCGTGATGGGATTGTTCGCCATGCGGAGGGCCCGGACATGAGCGAAGCCGACACCCTTCTGTATCTCGACAGTGTGACCGTCACCTTCGACGGCTTCCGCGCCCTGAACGCGCTGTCGCTGGTTCTGGAAAAAGGCGAGATGCGCGCGGTCATCGGCCCCAATGGCGCCGGCAAGACCACCATGATGGACGTGATCACCGGCAAGACCCGGCCCGACACCGGCAAGGTCATGTTCGGGGCCGATATCGACCTGACCAAACTGGACGAGCCGGCCATCGCCGCATTGGGGATTGGGCGCAAGTTCCAGAAACCGACGGTGTTTGAACCGCATACGGTCTGGGACAATCTGCTGCTGGCATTGGCCGGCGATCGGCGGCCCCGGTTCTCCTTGTTCGCCAAGGAGACCGCGGCGGAGCGGGAGAAGATCGAGTCCGTCCTGGAAATCGTCCGCCTGAAAGATCACCGCGACCGCCGCGGTGGCGATCTGTCGCATGGCCAGAAGCAGTGGCTGGAGATCGGGATGCTGCTGGCGCAGGAACCGCAGCTGCTGCTGGTCGACGAACCCGTCGCCGGCATGACGGATGCCGAAACCGAACAGACCGCTGAGTTGCTGCGCGCGATCAATCGCACCAGCAGCGTGGTGGTGGTCGAACACGACATGGCCTTCGTGCGGGCGCTGGATGTGAAGGTCACGGTGCTGCACGAGGGTTCGGTGCTGTCGGATGGCTCGATCGACCATGTGAGCGCCGATCCTCGGGTGATCGAAGTGTATTTGGGGCGATGAGGATGGTGGGTTTTATGCCTGGGGCATGTGTGAGCGACCCCGTGATCTCGGAAACCCGTCATGCCGACGTAGGTCGGCATCCACGCCTTGC
>CAIUPC010000768.1 GCA_903900905.1 uncultured Acetobacteraceae bacterium | reverse complement strand
GCGCCCATGCGTGGCTCCGGCATCGGGCCCGGGGTGTGCCCGATCGGGAAGAAGCGGGCCCGGCGGCGGGCTTCGGCGGCATTGGCATTGACCGGCGCGGTCTCGTCGCTGCGCCCGCCCGGATGCACCACCTGATGCGTCATGCCGCCCAGGCTGCGCTGTGACCAGCGATCATAGACGTCGAATACCAGCGGCGTCTGCGCCTTGATGGTTGGGTGCAGCGCGCTCGGCGGTTGCCAGGCCTTGAACCGCACCCCGGCCACGTATTCGCCCTGCCGTTCTGTCGGTTGCAGCGGCACCCCGACGCCGTTGCAGGCGAGGATGTAGCGTTCATCCAGCCAGCCGCTGACCTTGACCTGCACCCGTTCGGCGGAACTGTCGACATAGCGGGCGGTGCCGCCAGCGGCCTGTTCCTCACCCAGGACGTGCCAGGGTTCGAGCGCGTGACGAAGTTCCAGATGCGAGTCACGGATCGTGACCTCGCCGATCTTGGGGAAGCGGAACTCGATATGCGGCGCGAACCAGGCGGGGTCGAGTTTGAAGCCGAACTGGCCGAGCTCGCCCAGCAGATCGTTGAAATCCTCCGTGGCGTAATGTGGCAGCATGAACTGGTCGTGCAGCCGCGTGCCCCAGCGGACCAGCCGGCGCTCATACGGGGTCTGCCAGAACGCGGCCACGGCGGAGCGGACCAGCAGCATCTGCGCCAGCGACATTTCGGCATGCGGCGGCATTTCGAAGGCGCGGAACTCCACCAGGCCGCGGCGGCCGCCGCTGCTATCGGGGGAATACATCTTGTCGATGCAGAATTCCGTCCGATGCGCATTGCCGGTCATATCGACCAGGATATTGCGCAGCATGCGGTCCACCATCCAGGGCGGGGTCTGCTGCTTCGGCTGGATCTGGGAGAAAGCGATCTCCAGCTCGTTGATGCTGTCCTGGCGCGCTTCATCGATGCGCGGGTGCTGGCTGGTCGGGCCGATGAACAGGCCGCTGAACAGGTACGACAGGCTGGGGTGGTTGTGCCAGAAGCCCAGCAGCGACTTCAGCAGATCGGGGCGGCGCAGGAATGGGCTGTCGGTCGCTTCCGCCGCGCCCATCACCACATGGTTGCCGCCGCCGGTGCCGACATGGCGGCCGTCGATCAGGAATTTCTCGGATGCCAGCCCAACATGACGCGCTTCTTCGTAGAGTTGCGTCGTGCGCTCCACATGCTCCGGCCAGGTGGTGGTCGGGTGGATGTTGACCTCGATCACGCCGGGGTCGGGGGTGACGGAGAAATGCTGCAAGCGGTGGTCGCTGGGTGGCAGGTAGCCTTCCAGCACGATTTTCTGGCCGGTTTCGGCGGCGGTCTGTTCGACCGCGGCGATCAAAGCCAGCCAGTCCTCGGCCGCGTAGAGGGGCGGGAAGAAGACATGGATGATGCCGTCGCGGGCTTCGACGGTCAGGGCGGTGCGGACCAGATCGGATTCACCGCGCTTGTTATGGGCACCGATGATCGGGATATCCTGCGGCACCGGGCGGAACCGGTCGATGCCCGGGCCGGGATTGCGTTCGGCGCTGACGCGGCGGAAGGCCTGGGCCGGGGGTAAGGGCGGGCGCGGCGCGAAGGGGTCGACTTCGAAATCCTGCTCGATCGCATCCGGATCGGCCCAGGGCAGGGTTTCCAGCGGCAGGCGGAAGCCGATGGGACTGTCCCCGGGAATGAGGAACATCACCCCGTCGCGGAAGAACCACTTGCCGGACTGCCAGCGCCGCACGCCATCTTCCATGACGCGCCGCAGCGGCAGCACGCTGCCGACGGGGGAGGCCAGGCCCTGATTGAACACCCGCGCCATGCGGGCGCGTTCCAAAGGATCGCGGAGCTTATTGTCCTCCACCACGACATTCGCCGGCAGGCGGTGCTCTTTCCATAGGTAATAGTGGATGTCCTCATGCGCCGGCATCACCAGCGCGGGGTCGACCTGGAGCCGTTCCGCCAGGCTGGCGCAGAAGCGCGCGGCGTCGCTGGCATCCGCGGTGCCCGTGTCCTCGTCGGCCGCGAACAGCGCCGGGTCATTCCAGACCGGCTGCCCATCGGTGCGCCAATGCGAATACAGCGCCCAGCGCGGCAGCTGTTCCCCGGGATATTGCTTGCCCATGGCATATTGCAGCGCATGGCCTGGGGACCAGAGCTTCGCCAGGCGGCGGATCAGCTTGCCGGCATAGCCGCGCTTGGTCGGGCCGAGCGCGTCGGTGTTCCATTCCGCCGCATCCAGATCCGTCGCGGCCACGAACGTCGGCTCCCCGCCCAAAGTCAGGCGCACGTCGCCGTTCCACAGCGCGCGGTCAACGCGCTGCCCGGCGGCCAGGATGTCCTGCCACTGTTTGCCGGTATAGGGCTTGGTGACGCGGGGGGTCTCGCTGATGCGGGTGACTTCCATGTGGAAGCCGAACTCGGTCTCACAGTCGTCGATCAGGCCGGAAATCGGCGAGGCAGACCCAGGGTCGGGGCTGGCGGCGAGCGGAATATGGCCTTCCCCCGCCATCAGTCCGGAGGTGGCGTCGAGCCCGACCCAACCGGCGCCGGGCAGATAGACCTCCGCCCAGGCATGCAGATCGGTGAAGTCGGCGGTTGGCCCCTCCGGCCCGTCCAGCGGCTTCACGTCGGCCACGAGCTGGATCAGGTAGCCGGACACGAAGCGCGCGGCATAGCCGAGATGACGGAGCAAATGCACCAGCAACCATGCTGAATCACGGCAAGAACCTCGGCCCTCGCCCAGGGTCTGTTCCGGTGACCAGACGCCCGGTTCCATGCGTACGATATAATCAATACGATTGGCGATCAGGCGGTTCAGCTCGACCAGCTTGTCCACATTGCGCAGTTCCTCGCGCGGCACGCTATCGATCAGGGCCTGCAGCAGCGGGCCGGGCGGATCGAGACGGCGGAACGGCGCCAGTTCCTGATCCAGGACCGGGTCATAGGAGAAAGGCCAGGTTTCGGCTTCGGGTTCGAGGAAGAAGTCGAACGGATTGACCGTCGCCATGTCGGCGACGAGGTCCACGGTCACGTCGAAATGTGACACCCGTTCGGGGAAGACGACGCGGGCCATGAAATTGCCCTGCGGGTCCTGCAGCCAGTTCAGAAAATGCGGCTGCGGTTCGACCTTGAGCGAATAGGACAAAATGCCGGTGCGCGCATGGGGCGCCGGACGCAGACGAATGGTCTGCGGACCGAGATTCACCAGGCGGTCATACCGGTACGAGGTGCGATGCGTGAGCGCGGCGTGGATCGACATATTTAACCCTTCGGCGGTACCATCGTTAAGCCGGACCTGCCTTATCACAGCCCAGCGGTGGCTACGACTGGTGCAATGCACAAATTTAGGACTGCGAAAAGGCGCAATCACCTATGAGCGGGATTGCCGACAGGCTAAACCCTCAGGCATGCTTCTTGCGACGCTGATCGCACCACAGGGGCGGTTGGCTGTGTCGCTGGCCGTCGCACAGAGGGGAGATGCCGTTTAGTGCTTAAAACCCAGGCCTATACGTCAGATGGTCAGTCGCCGTTTTTTGACGAGATGCTGCGGCCCGACGGGACTCCGCGGCCCGCTTACGCTGAAATCCTGAAATGGCTGAGCGGGCAGTCCCGCGCCTCGTTCAAGGCCAAGCAGGAAGAGGCCGATGCTATTTTCCGCCGCCTGGGCATTACCTTTGCTGTCTATGGCGCGGAAGAAGCCAATGAGCGGGTCATTCCCTTCGACATGATCCCCCGGATCATCTCCGCCGCCGAGTGGCGCTTTCTCGAGCGGGGGATTGAACAGCGGGTCCGGTCGTTGAACGCCTTCCTCTACGATATCTATCATCGGCAGGAGATTGTGCGCGCCGGCAAGATCCCGTCGTCCATGGTCAATGAGAACCCCGCCTTCCTGCCAGAGATGATGGGTTTCGATCCCCCCGGCAATGTCTATGCCCATATCATCGGCGTCGATCTCGTCCGCACCGGGGAAAACGGGTTCTTCGTGCTGGAGGATAATCTGCGCACCCCCTCGGGCGTGTCCTACATGCTCGAAAATCGCGAAGCGATGATGCATTTGTTCCCGGAACTCTTCGCCGCGCATCGTGTCGCGCCGGTGGAGCGCTATCCGGAGCTGCTGCGCCAGACCCTGGAAAGCATGGCGCCGCGGGAATGCGACAGCGATCCGACGATTGCGGTGCTGACGCCGGGCGTCTTCAACTCCGCTTATTTTGAGCACGCCTTCCTGGCCGATCAGATGGGCGTCGAACTGGTGCAGGGCAGCGACCTGATCATTGAGGACGGCGCGCTCTATATGCGCACCATTCGCGGCAAGGAGCGGCTGCATGTGCTGTACCGCCGGCTGGATGACGCCTTCCTCGATCCGCTGAACTTCCGGCCGGATTCGCTGCTGGGCGTGCCCGGCCTGTTCGATCTCTATCGCGCCGGCAAGGTGACCATCGTCAACGCCCCCGGCACCGGCATTGCCGACGACAAGGCGGTCTATGCCTATGTGCCGGAGATCGTGTCGTTCTACACCGGCGAAAAGCCGATCCTGGACAATGTGCAGACGTTCCGGTGCTCAATCGATGATGAGCGGGGGCATGTGCTCGACAAGCTCGATGAACTCGTCGTCAAGGAAGTGCATGGCTCCGGCGGCTACGGGATGCTCATCGGCCCGCATGCCAGCAAGAAGGAGCGGGCGGATTTCGCCGAGAAAATCCGGGCCAATCCGGCCAATTATATCGCCCAGCCGACTTTGTCGCTGTCGACCTGCCCGGCCTTCTGCCCGGAAGGCGTCGCGCCGCGCCATGTCGATCTGCGGCCCTTCGTCCTGGTCGGTGACCGGGTGCGGGTGACGCCGGGCGGGCTGACCCGCGTGGCCATGAAGAAGGGGTCGCTGGTGGTGAATTCCAGCCAGGGCGGCGGAACCAAGGATACCTGGGTGCTGGAGGACTGACCATGCTGGGCCGCACTGCCTCCAACCTGTTCTGGATGGCGCGCTATATCGAGCGTGCCGAGAACGTCGCCCGCCTGACCGAAGTCGGGCATCGTCTGTCGCTGACCCCCGATGTCGGGTCCGGCTATCGGGAGGATTGGTACTCGACCCTCGCCGCCGCCGGTTGCCTCGACAAGTTCGACAGCGGCCGCAACCGCCCGACCGCGGCGGCGGTGCATAAATATCTACTGTTCGATCGGTCCAACCCGTCCTCGGTCAGCGCCTGCCTGGAAGCCGCGCGGCATAACGGCAGATCGGTGCGGACCGCGCTGACGCGGGAAGTGTGGGAGGCGTTGAATTCCACCTGGATCGAGTTCAGCAACTTTCAACCGGCCGATTTTGGCCCTGGCAAGCTGCCGGAACTGCTGGATTGGGTGCGCCAGCGCTCCATCCTGTTCCGTGGCGCGGTGCAGGGCACATTGCTGCGCGATGAGGGCTATCATTTCATCGAAACCGGCACGTTCGTGGAACGCTCCGACAACACCGCGCGCATCCTGGACGTCAAATATAACGTCCTGCTGCCGACGACCGGCACCGCCGGGGATGAGCGGGGGATGCACCAGTGGGAGACGATCCTGCGCTCCGCCTCCGCACACCGGTCCTACCGGCATGTCTATAAGTCGCGTTACCGGCCGGCCAATGTACTCGATTTCCTGATCCTGCGCCCGGAAATGCCGCGCAGCCTGCGCTTCTGTCAGGATCGGCTCGAGTGGTCCGCGGCCGCGCTGGCGGCGGCGACCAGCGGTGGTGCGGCCAGCCTGGCGCTGGCGAGGGAATCCGGCCTCAAGCTGCGCGAAAGCGCGGTAGACCGCATTTTCCAGGTTGGCTTGCACGAGTATCTGACCGAATTCCTGACCCGCACCGCCGAATTCGCCGATACGCTGGCGGGCGATTTCCATTTCAACTGAGTTCGCAGCCGCTTTCAGGATCCGCCCGCCATGCGCATCGCCATCACCCATATCAGCGAATACCGCTATGACGGCCCGGCCGGTTCGGCGGTGCAGGCGCTGCGGCTGACACCAGCGCCGGTCAAGGGCCAGACGTTGGTGTCGTGGAAGGTCGAGGCGCCGGGAATCGACAGTGCGTGCTCGTACACCGACGGGTTCGGCAACCTCGTGCATCTGGTTTCGCCACCGGCGGATTCCACCGTCGTGCGGATCGCTGCCACCGGCGTGGTGGAAACGACCGATACCGGCGGGGTCTCCGGCTGGACCGGGGAGGCAGTGGCGGCCGGCGCGTTTTTGCGCTCCACCCCCATGACCACGGCCGACACCGCGATCGAGGCGATGGCCGAGGCTGTCCGTTCGGATGATCGGCTGGCAACGCTGCATGCGCTGATGGATGCGGTGAGTGAACATGTCGCCTACGAACCCGGCAGCACCCATGCCCAGACCACCGCGGCCGCGGCCTTTGATGCCAAAATGGGCGTGTGCCAGGATCACGCCCATATCTTCATCGCGGCCAGCCGTTTCCTGCGCATTCCCGCGCGGTATGTGACCGGTTATTTGCTGCTGGAAGATGGGGCGGAGGCGCCGGCGCATCACGCCTGGGCGGAAGCTTATGTGGATGATCTCGGCTGGGTGGGGTTCGATGCGGCGAATTGCCTCTGCCCGACGGATCGCTATGTGCGGCTGGGCGCCGGGCTGGACGCGGCCTCGGCGGCGCCGATTCGCGGCGTGCGGCGGATGACCGGGGAAGAGAGCCTGACGGTCGATGTTGACGTGCAGGCGGTGGGGCAGGGGCAGTCCCAGTCCCAGTCCCAGTCCGGCGGGTCCCAGTCGCAGCAATAGGTTGATCGGGCGGCGTTTCCCGGGGACGGGTGGCGTATCGATCCCGGCTCCGCTTTCTAAAACCAGGGGCCTCAAACACTGACGAACCGGTGCCAGCATGCCCGTCATGCCGACGGAGGTCGGCAGCCACGCCTTTATCTGACCCGACGCCAGGAGGCGTGGATGCTGACCTCCGTCAGCATGACGCGGAAAGCCGGCGCCGGAGGGTCAATATTATGAAGGTATAGCGTAATATAAGGCGCCGTTGCCTCATGCTCTCAACGTCATGGCCCTGCTCGTCCGGGCCACCACCTCCCGCACTCTGTCGCGATCGTCGGCCCGGACAAGCCGGGTCATGACGGTTTTGCCAGATAGCGATCAGTCAATGGTTCGGCCGCTCGTACAACACCGCTAGGTGGTGGACGCCGACCTGTGCCGCATGATGAGGTTGGATCGCGGCCAATGGGTCCCGATCAACGCCGCCGGATGAGTTCCAATGGCTGCGGGGAGGGATGATAAGTCTAATTTATATACATATTAATCAGGCATATGACTAAATTAAAGTCGTATAATTTATCGTCACGACTGACTTGCACAATCTATCATCGAATGGGTATGCTGCACCGCACAATGACAGGAGGCATTCATATTTTGCCTCTTTTACATGCAGGAGCGCGCGTATGCCAATTCGTGGAACACGGTCCACCTTAGCAACCCTGGCGCTTGCCGCGGGTCTGGTCGGGGCGGCTGCTCCGTCCCAGGCCGACAGCGTCCTGACCGTCGGTATGACCGCCGGCGATATCCCGGTCACCACCGGCAATCCCGATCAAGGGTTCGAGGGGTTCCGCTTCGTCGGTTACAACCTCTATGACTCGCTGGCGCTGTGGGATTTGTCCTCGGCCGACAAGGCGTCGGACATCAAGCCGGGCCTGGCGACGCGCTGGGAGATTGATCCCGCCAATAAGAAGCGCTGGATCTTCCATCTGCGCCAGGGCGTGAAATGGCACGATGGCTGCCCGTTCACCGCCGATGACGTGCTGTGGAACTTCGCGCGGGTGACGGATTCCAAGGCGCCGCAATATCTGACCCAGCAGATGGCGCTGTCGCGCACTTACGTCACCAATTTCGAATCCGTTGAGAAAATCGACGACTTCACGATCGCCATCAACACCAAGGTGGTCGAATCGCTGTTTCCCTATTCCATGAGCTACCTGCTCATGGTCAGCCGCTGCCGGGCGGAAGAGCTGAAATACGACTGGAACGCTTATGCGGCGAACCCCTCCGGCACCGGCCCGTACCGGTTCAGCCGCATGGTGCCGCATGAGCGGCTGGAGCTGCTGCCGAACAAGGACTACTGGAACAAGGACCGCATCCCGAAGCACGACAAGCTTGTGCTGCTGCCGATGCCGGAGGCCGCGACCCGCGCCGCCGCACTGATGACCGGGCAGGTTAATTTTATCGAGGCCCCGGCGCCTGACACCATTCCGCGCCTGAAATCGGCCGGCATGCAGATCGTGACCAATAAATACCCGCACAACTGGCCCTTCATCCTCAATTTCGAGCATGGGCCGATGACCGATATCCGGGTTCGCCGCGCCGCCAATTACGCGCTGAACCGGTCCGAGTTCGTGGAATTGCTGAACGGTCTGGCGACCGAATCCTATGACACAATGCCGCCGAGCTCGCCCTGGTACGGCAACCCGGTGAAATACACGTTCAACCAGGACAAGGCGAAGGCGCTGCTGAAAGAGGCGGGCTGCCTGCCGTGCAAGCTGACGCTGGCGATTTCCACCTCCGGCTCGGGCCAGATGCAGCCGCTGCCGATGAATGAACTGCTGAAATCGCAGCTCGAAGCGGTGGGTTTCCAGATCGAGTTCAAGGTCATGGACTGGAATTCGTTGATCGAAATCGCCCGGTCCGGCGTGCCGAAATATCCGAATATCGATGGCTATAACGGCTCGCGCGCGCTGCTCGATCCTTTGTCGGCGCTGATCAAGCCGGTGTGGAAGTTCCACTGGTCGCCGGCGGGCAGCAACTGGGGGCATTTCTTCAGTCAGGACGCGGAAGATCTGATCACCGGCATTCTCAACGAATTCGATGCCGACAAACGTCTGGCGCTGCTGATCAAGCTGCATGAGCTGCATGCCGAACAGGCGTTGATGATCTTCGTGGTCCACGACCTCAATCCCCGCGCTTTGTCGCCGAAACTCAAAGGCTACGTGCAGGCGCAGAACTGGTTCCAGGACCTGACGCCGATACAGGTGATGCCATGATCAATCTATTAATAAGGCGTATTCTTTACGCGGTTCCGATCGCGTTTGGGGTCAGCGTGGTGTGTTTCTCGCTGGTCTATCTGGCGCCGGGCGATCCTTTGCAGACCATTCTGCCATCGGACGCCTCGGCCGAGACCATCGCGCTGGTCAAGGCGGCTTATGGGTTCGATCAGCCATTGCCAATCCAGTTTTTGAAATGGCTGGGCCGGGTGTTGGTGGGGGATTTCGGGCAGTCGATCGCCACGCGCCGGCCGGTGTCGCTGGAAGTGACCGGCGCGCTTCATAATACCGCCACCCTGGCGCTGTTCGCGGTGCCGATTGCCTTCTCGACCGGGTTTTCGATGGGCGCGATCGCGGGCTGCTTCCCGGGGTCCTGGCTGGATCGCCTGCTGACCGGGACCGCCGTCATCGGGGTCAGCCTGCCGAATTACTGGTTCGGTATCGTGATGGTGATCCTGTTCGCGGTGGAAGCGATGGTGCTGCCGGCGACCGGCATGGGTGCCAACGGCTCGGACGGGTTCAGCATTTTCCGTTGGGCGGATGCGCGGTTCATGGTGCTGCCGGTGATCACTTTGTCGATGGTGCCGATTGGCATCATCGCCCGCTCCACCCGCGCGGCGGTGTCGGAGGTGATGGGTCAGGACTTCGTCATCACCTTGCGGGCCAAGGGGCTGAGCGAAGCCGCGATCATCCGCCATGTGCTGAAGAACGCGCTGCCGCAGGTGCTCGCGGTGATGGGGCTGCAGTTTGGCTACCTCATGGGCGGTTCGATCCTGGTGGAGACGGTCTTCACCTGGCCGGGCAGCGGCTTCCTGTTGAGCAAAGCCATCATCAATCGGGACGTGCCGGTGTTGCAGGGCACGATCCTGATGCTGGCGTTGATTTTCGTGGCAACCAACCTGCTGGTCGATCTGGCGCAATCGCTGATCGACCCGCGCATCCGGCGGACCTGACGATGCCGAATACCATGATCCTCCCTACAGCCATGATTGAACCAGCGGCGCCGAAACAGCGGGGCTATTGGGGCTCCGTCGGCAACCGCCTGCGCTATGACCCGGTGACGGTGTTCTTCGGCCTCGTCGTGCTCGCGATCATCCTGGCGGCGATCTTCGCGCCGCTGCTGGCACCCTTCGACCCCTATAAGGAGTCGATCATTGGCCGCCTGAAGCCCTTGGGCTGGAAGGGGCATTGGCTCGGCACCGATGAGCTGGGCCGGGATATTCTGTCCCGGCTCATCCATGGCGGGCGGGTCTCGCTGCTGATGGGCGTGGTGCCGGTCGCGATCGCCACGGTTGTGGGCGGCACGCTCGGGGTTGTCGGCGGGTTTGGCGGGCGCAAGGTCAATACGGCGATCATGCGCACGATGGACGTGTTCTACGCATTCCCCTCCGTTCTTCTGGCGGTGGCGATTTCCGGGGCGATGGGCGGCGGCGCGATGAACGGCATGATCGCGCTGTCGATGGTCTTCACCCCCGCGATGTGCCGGGTGGCGGAGACGGCGACCGCCCAGGTCAAGAACCTCGACTTCGTGGAGGCCGCGCGCGCCACCGGGGCCGGGACCCTGACCATCCTGCGCTACCACATCCTCGGCAATGTCCTGGGGCCGGTGTTCATCTACGCCTCGTCTTTGGTGAGCGTGGGGATCCTGCTGGCCTCGGGCCTGTCGTTTCTGGGTCTGGGTGTGAAGCCGCCGACAGCGGATTGGGGGCTGATGCTCAGCACCCTGCGGCAATCGATCTATGTGAACCCGGTCGTGTGCGCCCTGCCGGGCGTGGCGATCCTGATCACCTCGGTCAGCTTCAACCTGCTGAGCGACGGCATTCGCTCGGCCATGGATGTGAGGATGTAGCCATGGACACGGTGGAAATCGATCGTGGCGGGCCGGCGCAGCCGCTGCTGATCGCCAAGGACCTGCGCAAGCATTTCAAAGTAAAAGGCGGCGCCCCCGGCGCGGTGGTGCGTGCGGTCGACGGCGTGTCCTTCAACGTCTTCAAGGGAGAGACGTTGGGCGTCGTCGGGGAGAGCGGCTGCGGCAAATCCACCCTGGCCCGGCTGCTGCTGCATCTGATCGAACCCGACGCCGGGGAGCTGGTGTTTGATGGCGATGCCGTGGGGGATATGCGTGGCATCACTGTCAATGCGCTGCGCCGGCAGGTGCAGATGGTGTTCCAGGACAGTTCCTCGTCCCTGAACCCGCGCATGCCGGTGCGGGATTCCATCGCCTTCGGACCCTATGTGCATGGCAAAACCAAAGCCGAGGCCGGCCGCATCGCCCGCGATGTGCTGGTGAAGGTGGGGCTGAAACCCGATCTGTTCGGGCCGCGCTATCCGCACGAACTGTCGGGCGGCCAGAAGCAGCGCATCAATATCGCCCGTGCTTTGGCGATCGAGCCGCGGATGGTGATTTTGGATGAGGCGGTCTCGGCCCTCGACAAATCCGTCGAGGCGCAGGTGCTCAATCTGCTGCGGGCATTGAAGGAGAACTTCAACCTCACCTACTTGTTCATCAGCCATGATCTCAGTGTGGTCCGCTATATCAGCGACCGGGTGCTGGTGATGTATCTTGGCGCGGTGGTCGAACTCGGGCCGGTGCAGGACATCTTCTCCCGCCCGAAGCATCCTTACACCACGGCGCTGCTGGCATCCCGCCCGTCGATGGATCCGGCGCGGCGGATCGAGGAACCGCCGATAACCGGCGATCCGCCGAGCCCGATCAACCCGCCCTCGGGCTGCCGATTCCGCACGCGCTGCCAGCACGCCGAAGCCGTCTGTGCGCAAACGCAGCCGATACTCGGGGCCTGGAACGACCGGGATTCGCATATCGCGGCTTGTCATATGCAAGACCCCGAATCCGGCCATTCCCTTGCGATAAGGACCCACTGATATGGATGGCGGCTTTGTTCCCACGCTCGCGCCGGCTTTGGTCGAGGTGGAGGATCTGACGGTGCGTTTCGTCACCCGCGATTCGACGGCGCATGCGGTCAATGGCGTGACCTTCAGCGTCCGGCCGGGGGAGGTGCTGTGCATTCTCGGCGAATCCGGCTCCGGCAAAAGCGTCACGCTGCGGGCCCTGATGCGGTTGCTGCCGCCGGGCAAGACGCGGATTTCCGGCACGATCAAGGTCGATGGGCAGGATGTACTGGCCCTCAGCCCCGCTGAACTGCGGCGGCTGCGCGGCGGTCTGGTCTCGATGATCTTCCAGGAGCCGATGACGGCGTTGGACCCGGTCTACACCATCGGTGACCAGATCGCGGAAACGGTCATGCGCCACAAAGGCGTCAGCAAAACGGTGGCGCTGGCCCGCGCCCTCGAACTGCTGGAACTGGTGAAAGTGCCGTCCGCGGCCTCGCGGCTGAACAACTATCCGCATGAACTGTCCGGCGGCCTGCGCCAGCGCGCGATGATCGCGATGGCGCTGTCATGCGGGCCGCGCTTGCTGCTGGCCGATGAACCGACCACGGCGCTGGATGCGACGGTGCAGATTCAGGTGCTGATCCTGCTGCGCAAGCTGCAGAAAGAGATGGGAATGGGGACGATCTTCGTCACCCACGACCTCGGCGTCGCCAGCGAGATCGCGGATCGGATCGCCGTGATGTACGCGGGACGGGTGGTGGAGGAGGGGCCGGTGGCCGACATCCTCGCCAATCCCCTGCATCCCTATACGCGGGGGCTGATGGCCTCGACCGTGCACGGTCAGGACCGGTCCCGCGATATCGACGCCATTCCCGGCAGCCCACCGGATCTGCGGCAATTGCCGCCCGGCTGCGCCTTCGCGCCGCGCTGTTCTCTCGCGGCCGGGGAATGCCTGTCCGCTGTTCCCGAGCCCCGTTTTCCCGCCCCCGGCCGCATGGCGCGTTGCGTGCGCCTTGGTGTTCCCGCCTTTGCCTGATTGGAGTTTATCGATGCAGTTCCCATTAAAGACCATCGCCGCCGCTGCGTTGTCCTGCCTGGCCGCGGTCAGCTCGCGGGCTGAAACCACCCTCACGGTCGCGATGACGGCGGGCGATATTCCCATCACCACCGGTATTCCCGATCAGGGCAGTGAGGGCGTCCGGTTTGTCGGCTATTCGCTCTATGACGCGCTGGTGCTGTTCGATCTCTCCCGGTCGGACAAGGCCTCCGATATTCGGCCCGGCCTGGCGACGGAATGGCATATCGATCCGGCGAACCAGAAGCGCTGGATTTTCAAACTGCGGGAGAATGTGAAGTGGCACGATGGCTGCCCCTTCACGGCCGAGGACGTGGTGTGGAACTTCCAGCGCATCCAGAACAAGGACGCGCCGCAGTTCGATGCGTTCCAATTCGCGCTTGGCCGCACCTATGCCGGCAATGTGCAGAGCGTGGACAAGATTGACGACCACACCGTGGCCTTCAACATGGACCGGGTCCATTCCTTGTTCCCGTACCTGCTGCCGCAGATCATGCTGATCAGCCCCTGCAATGCGGAAAAATTGAAATACGACCGCAATGCTCTGGCCTTCGCGCCCTCGGGCACCGGTCCTTACCGTTACAAGCGCATGGTCGCACATGAGCGGTTGGAACTCGATGCGAACAAGGAGTACTGGGATAAAGATCGTATCCCGAAACACGACCATTTGGTTCTTCTACCGATGCCCGAAGCGTCCACCCGCGCGGCGGCTCTACTGTCCGGGCAGGTAAATTTCATCGAGGCGCCGGTGCCGGATTCCATTCCACGCCTGAAAGCGGCCGGGATGAACGTCGTTACTAACACCTACCCGCATAACTGGGCCTATCAGCTGAATTTCGTGAAAGGCCCGATGACCGACATCAAGGTGCGGCAGGCCGCCAACTACGCGATCAACCGCGATGACGTGGTGGAGTTGCTCGGCGGCACCGCTATCGCCGGCTACACCACGGCGCCTCCGGGCATGCCGTACTACGGCAATCCGATCAAATACAAATACGATCCCGCCAAGGCGACCGCGCTGCTGAAAGAGGCCGGCTGCTATCCCTGCAAGATCAATCTGGCGATTTCGACCTCAGGCTCCGGCCAGATGCAGCCCTTGCCGATGAACGAACTGGTTAAATCGCAGCTCGATGCGGCCGGGTTCGAAACCACGCTGACCAGCATGGACTGGAACGCGCTGCTGAACATTTCCCGCGGCGGAGTCGATAAGTTCCCGGACTACACCGGCGTCAATATCAGCCGGAACCTGGTCGATCCGTTCAACGGCATCGTCCGCCATGTCTGGACCGGGCAATGGGCACCTGTCGGCGGCAATTGGGGGCATTTCTCCACGCCGGAAACGGAAACGCTGATCGGCCAGATTTTCGGCGAATTCGACGATGCGAAGCGGATGGGATTGCTCAGCCAGCTGCATGAGAAAATGAGCGAGCAGGCCATGATGATCTGGGTTGCCCATGACCTGAACCCGAGGGCGCTGTCACCCAAGCTCAAGGGCTTCGTGCAGGCGCAAAGCTGGTTCCAGGATCTGACCCGGATCACCGTCATGCCGTGATGGATGGAAGACCAGGGGCCCAAATCCTTGATGTACAAACGCTGACAAGCCCGTCATGCCGACGCAGGTCGGCATCCACGCCATTCTCCTGTGTAACGCTTCAAAGTCGTGGATGCCGACCTCCGTCGGCATGACGGCTTTGGGGCGCTGCCGGTGAGTCAATGTCAACACGGGCCGGTATAAATTGTACCATGAGCGTCGCCGATAAACCGGCTCCACCGCCATAAATCGGCACCCGGTTAAGAGTTTGTAAACCTTTCTCAGCCAAACTGCCTCACGCCAACCAGCGTGAG
>CAIUPC010000767.1 GCA_903900905.1 uncultured Acetobacteraceae bacterium | reverse complement strand
GCCAATCAGCAGGAAGAACAACAGCGTGATGGCGGAATCGAAATAGGTGTGCGGCCCGTGGGCCAGCGTCTCCCGCAGGCTCATCGCCGTCACCAGCACCACGCCGACGCTGATGGGCACATCCATATTGGTGCGGCGGTGGCGTAGCGCGGCGGCGGCGGATGCGAAAAACGGCATGCCGGCATAGGCGATGGCCGGCAGCGCGATCAGGGCGGAGACCCAGTGCAGCAGATCCCGCGTCGCGGGTCCCATGCCGGTGAGCCAGCCCGCTGCCTCCCCGGCCCAGACGCCGATAGAGATCAGCATGACATTGCCGGCGGCGAAACCGGCGACCGCGAGGGCCCGGATCAGCCTGCGCCCGGTGGTGTCCTGCGCGGCCGCGAGGCTGCTTGGATCGAAGGGCACCAGCCGGTAGCCCAATTGCTCGACGCGCGCGACCAGCCCGGCGGCATCGGCGGCGGCGCCGGACCATCGCAGCTTCAACTGCCGGCTGGTCATATTGACCCGCGCGGCGATGACCTGTGCCTGGCGCGCCAGCACGGACTCGATCAGCCAGACGCAGGCGCCGCATTGCAGGCCGTCAACCGCCAGCGACAGTGCATGCGTCCCATCGGCGCTGGTCGTGATGGCGTGGCTCAGGTCCCGGCTTTGCTCGTCCGCGGGCCGTGGCGCCCGCATGCCCGGATCGAGCAGCCGCTGCTCGTAGTAGCGCCCGAGGCCGAGGTCTTTGATCATGCTCCAGGCCGCCTCACATCCGGTGCAGCAGAAGCGCTGTCCGCCCGGTGCCGCCTGCCCGCAATGGGCGCAGGTGGTTTCGGCCCTGGCGATGGGTTCGTCGAAGGTCAACGCCGCGCTCATATATCCAGACTCCGCTGGAATTCGGGAAAACGAGTGGCTCTGACCGAGCCTTTACCAAAACGGACAGTCTCGTCATGCCGACGGAGGTCGGCATCCACGCCTTGCGTGGTCTCAACAGGGAAAGGCGTGGATGCCGACATGCGTCGGCATGACGGGAGATGGCGCCGCCAGGGCTGTCCTAAAGGTCGCCAGAATTCCCGGAGCCCCACGGGGTCGGCGTATATCACCGCACCAAAACCCGGCGGGTCGCGGCGACGTCGTGGCTGTCGGCGGAGGCGTTCAACAAGACGATCCATTGGCCGGGCAGCGGCAGCGCGACATCGCTGGCATAATGGCCAGGGGTGGTTTCATGGAACGCCAGCCTGGTGCGCCGCGCCTCCCCGACCGGGCGCTCCGCGGTGGCGTTGATGCGGGCACCGGTCAGGGCCTTGCCGCTGGCATCCGTCAGGGACAGAGCCGGGTGGCCGGTTTCATCCGTTTTTGCGTCAATGGTCCAGCCCAGTGCCGCCTGTTCCTGGCTCCGCTCAATCACCGCGTTATAGCGGTTGGAGAGGTCAAAACCCTCCCCGCCGCTGGCCTTGCCCGGGAAGGTATGCAGCGCGAAGGATACCATGCCGATATTGACGGCGATGACCACCGACATGCCGGCGGCGATGATCCAGGGATAAAAACGCCAGGCTGAGGTTTGCATCAGTGCCGCGCTCCGTTGTTGGGGCCCATGAAAATCGAGTGGTAGGTGGTGTGTTCGCCCGTCAGCCTGTCATGCAGATGGAATGCGATGGGGGCGGAGCCGTCGGTCAGCGTCGCGGGCAGGCCGCTGACCAGCACCCGGAAGGTGCCGACGGAATCCGCGCCGACGGGCAGGCCGAGTGTGGTGCCGGGTCCGAGACCCTCATCGGCTTCGGCCAGTATGGCGCCGGGCAGGCCGCTGGCGGTCAGTTCGAAGGTGACCGGGGTCTGCGCCTTGTTGACGATCTTGATCGTGTAGCCGTTGCGCAAATTGCCGTCCGCCAGACGCACGAACAGCGGTGCCCGGTCATGCTGGACCGAGAGGCCGATGCCCGGCCGCATGGCCAGCGCGACGACCATCACCAGGGCCGCGATGACGAGCGCGGACAGGTAAATGATCGTGCGCGGGCGCAGGAATTTGAAGCCGGCATGGGTGCCCGCCGCCTTCGCCGCCTGATCCGCCAGCGTATCCCAGGTGATCAGCGCGCCCGGCCGACCGACACGGTCCATGACGTGGTTGCAGGCGTCGATGCAGAGGCCGCAGCTGATGCATTCCAGCTGGATGCCGTCGCGAATATCGATGCCGGTGGGGCAGGCGGTGACGCAGGCGCCGCAATCGACGCAGTCGCCGCCCACGCCCTCGGTGCGTTTGCCGCGAATGCGCGGCTCCCCGCGCCAGGCCTGATAGGTGACCGTCAGGCTTTGTTCATCCAGCATCGCGGACTGGAAGCGTGGCCATGGGCACATATAGGTGCAGACCTGCTCGCGCGCCCAGCCGGCCAGCAGATAGGTCGTGGCGGTGAACAATCCTGTGAAGAAATAGACCGGGGTGGAGGCGGTACCGGTCCAGAATTCCACCGTCACCGTTGGCGCATCGACGTAATACATGATCCAGGCGCCGCCGGTCCAAAAGGCGATGAACACCCAGGCCGCGTGTTTCGCGATTTTCCGCCACACCGTATCGAACGACAGGTCGGCTGCGTCACGCTTCATGCGTTCGTTGCGATCGCCCTCGATTTTGGCCTCGATCCACATGAACAGATCGGTCCAGACCGTCTGCGGGCAGGTATAGCCGCACCAGACCCGGCCAAAGAGGCTGGTGACCAGGAACAGGGCCACCGCGCCCATGATCAGCAGGCCGGTCAGATAGTAGATATCCTGCGGCCAGAACTCGAGATTGAAGAAATAGAACCGCTCGTGGAAGATATCGAGCAGCACCGCCTGGCTGGGCTGGGTAACGCCGCGGTGCCAGCGCAGCCAGGGCAGCAGGTAGTACAGCGTCAGGCAGAAAACCAGAACCGCCCATTTGAACCGCCGCACCGGTCCGCGTACCGTTTTGGGGTAAACACGGACCCGATTGGCGAACAGATGCTGACCGGCTTCCTCTTGCTCCAGTTGGCGCTGGCGGTCGCGTTTGCTGATATTGGCCATCGGGGCTTATTCGCCGCCCCCCAGCGCATGCACATACAGAGCAAGGCTCTTGATGGTGGCGTCGTCGAGCCGTGTGTTCCAGTTCGGCATCACACCCATGCGCGGGTTGTTGATCTGGCCGATAACCGTTGCGCGGTCATCGGGCAGCAGATGCACTTTCGATGCCAGACGCGGCCCGCCGACTTCGCGATTGCCCTCGCCGTTGGCGCCGTGGCAGGCGACGCAGTTCTCGGCGAAGAGTTTCTTGCCCGCGTCCGCATTGGCGGTGGATTTGCCATAGAGGACCATGACGTAGTCGGCGACCTGCTCGATCTCCGCCGGTTTCAGCATGGCATCGGCGCCGAAGCGCGGCATCTGGCTCTGGCGGGCGTTATCGAGGCCGCTGCGGATGCCGTAGGTCAGGGTTTGCTGGATGTCTTCCAGCTTGCCGCCCCAGATCCAGGTGCCCGCCGCCAAAGCGGGATAGCCGGGATTGCCGCCGCCGCCGGCCCCATGGCAGGGCTGGCAGTTATTGGCGAAGGTGATGCGCCCGGCGGTTTCCGCCACCGCCAGCAGTTGCGGATCCTTTCTGATATCGCCGAAGGGCAGGGTCTTGATGCGTTCCATATACACGCCGCGCTGCTTGCCAACCGCGGCGACATCGCGATCAACCGTTACACGCTGCGAATAGCCGAGCACGCCGTGGTAATAGCCGGTCACGCCGGGCCAGGAAGGGTACAGCACGCACCAGACAACCGCCCAGGCGATGGTGGTGTAGAGGATGTAGACCCACCATTTCGGCAGCGGGCGGTTCAGTTCCTTCAACCCGTCCCATTCGTGACCAGTGGTCATTTGGCCGGTGACGGAGTCCTTCTCGATTTTCGTGGGCATGGTTGCGGGCTCCTCAGCGGTCGTCGTCGAGCGGGATATGGGCTGCCTTATCGAACGCGGCTTTCCGCCCGGGCCAGAAGGTGGTCACGAGGATCATGATGAACACCAGGACCATCATGACGATGGAATGGTGTTGCAGCCATTGGATGATTGCCATCATATCAGCCCCCTATTGCCGCAGGTCTTCATTGGCCGGGTCCGCGAAGTTGACCATGGTGCCCAACACCTGCAGATAGGCGATGAGCGCATCTATTTCGGTCACGACGCCACCGTTGCCGACAGGGACGGCCTTGGGATAGCGCTTCAGCAACCCCACCTGATCCGCATTCGGATCGGCCTGCGCCCGAAGATCAGCCTGGGCATTGGCGATTTGATCGTCGGTGTAGGGAACGCCGACCATCCGTTGCGCTTTCAGGCGCTTTGTGAGGTCGTCGAGTTCGAGCCGGTTCTGCGCCAGGAAGGCGTAATGCGGCATCAGTGATTCCGGCACCACGCTTTGCGCATTGATCAGATGCGCGTAGTGCCAGTCGTTGGAATATTTACCACCCACGCGCGCCAGATCGGGACCGATACGCTTTGATCCCCACTGGAAGGGATGGTCGTACATGCTCTCCGCGGCGATGGAGTAGTGGCCGTAGCGTTCGACCTCGTCCCGCAAAGCGCGGATCATCTGGCTGTGGCAGGTGTAGCACCCCTCCCGCACATAAATGTCGCGGCCGCGGGATTCGAGCGGCGTGTAAGGCCGCACGCCGGTGACATGTTCGACCGTGGTTTCGATCGTGAACAGCGGAATGACTTCCACGATGCCGCCGATAGAGATGACCAGCAAGGTCAGGACCAGCAGCAGGAAGGCGTTCTTTTCGATGGTTTCGTGACGGATGAACATGATCTTAAACTCCCGCCATCGCGACGTCAGCGGGCAGCGCCGCGCGCCTGGCTGTCGAAGGGCTGCGGACGGTCATGATCATGTTGTAGACCATGATCAGCATGCCGCTCAGGAACAGCACCCCGCCCAGCATCCGGATGACGTAGTAGGGGTGCACGGCGCTGACGGATTCCGAGAAGGAATATTGCAGGAAGCCAAAGGTGTCATAGGCGCGCCACATCAGGCCCTGCATGATCCCCGCGACCCACATCGAGGTGATGTAGAACACGATCCCCAGCGTCGCGATCCAGAAATGCCAGGAGGCGAGCTTGCGGGAATACAGATCCTCCCGCTTCCAGAGCACGGGGATCAGATAATACAGCGCACCGAAGGTGATAAAGGCGACCCAGCCCAGGGCGCCGGAATGCACATGGCCAATACCCCAGTCGGTGTAGTGCGACAGCGCGTTGACGTCGCGGATCGACATCACCGGGCCCTCGAACGTGGACATGCCGTAGAAGCCGACAGCGGTGACGGAGAAGCGCAGGCCCGGATCGGTGCGCAGTTTGTCCCAGGCACCGGACAGGGTCATGATGCCGTTGATCATTCCGCCCCAGGACGGCATCCACAGCATGATCGAGAAGGCCATGCCCAGCGTCTGGGTCCAGTCCGGCAGCGCGGTCCAGTGCAGATGGTGCGGCCCGGCCCAGATATACATGAACACCAGCGACCAGAAATGCACGATTGAGATCCGATATGAATACACCGGTCGGCCTGAAGCCTTGGGAATGAAATAGTACATCATCCCAAGGAACCCGGCGGTCAGGAAGAACCCCACCGCGTTATGGCCATACCACCACTGGATCATCGCGTTCTGCACGCCCGAGGCCACGTTGTAGCTCTTGGCCGTGAACAATGAGACCGGCATCGCCAGGTTGTTGCCCAGATGCAGCACCGCGATCGTCAGGATGAAGGCCATGAAGAACCAGTTGGCGACGTAGATATGCGGCTCTTCGCGCATCATCACCGTGCCGATGAAGACGATGCCGTAGCAAACCCAGACCACCGTCAGCCACAGATCCAGATGCCATTCCGGTTCGGCATATTCCTGGCCCTGGCTGTAGCCCATCACGTAGGACAGCGCCGCCATGACGATGAAAAACTGGTAGCCCCAGAAAATGAAATTCGCCATCGCCTCACCGCCGAACAGGCGTGCCCGGCAGGTGCGCTGGACGATATAGAACGACGTGCCGAACAATGCCGAACCCCCGAAGGCGAAGATCGCGCCGGAAGTATGGACCGGCCGCAACCGGCCAAAATTGGTGAAAGAGAGGCCGAGGTTGAGCTGCGGCCAGGCGAGTTGGGAGGCTATGACGACGCCAACCAGAAACGCCACCACGCCCCAGAACATCGTCGCGATGACGAATTTCTTCACCACCGCGTCATTGTAGTGGATCGGCATAGGGTGAACGGCGTCAGACATGGTGATCCTCCCCGCGCAGCCGGGCTTCGACTTTGTCGAAATGCCGCTTGATCAGTCCGCCTCCGAAAATGGTGGCGAAGCCAACCAGTGAGAGGCCGAATACGTACATTTCATCATCGGCCGCACCCGACGCGAGCGTCAGCCCAATCAGGCCGAATACCAGCATCATCACGCCGACAACGACGTCCCCTGTCTCGACTTCCATGCCTGCCATCCCTCGCTGCTCGTTCTGATGGGACGCTGGGCTTGATGCGCGATCGGGGCATTGACGCAGATCAATGCGGTCCGTGGCCGCCTGCGGCATCGGGCGAATATGGAGGCCAGTCTGTTTCAGTTGCCTGCGTGGTGCGGTGCTATTCCGTTGAACGGAGGCACCATTTTTGCGTTGTTCCTGGCCGGCCTTGTCGGCGCGCCGGTGCACTGCGGCGCGATGTGTGGCGGCTTCGTGCTGGGGCAGGTGGCCGATCGGATGGCGGGTTCGGGGCTTTGTGAGTGGCGGCGAGTCGCGGCGGGGGCCCTGCCGGCATACCATGCGGGACGTTTGATGGTTTACGCGCTGTTGGGCGGGCTGATGGCCTTCGGGGCTGCCACCCTGCTGCCGCGATGGTTCCCGCCGGTGCTGTTGATGATCGGGGCGGGGTTGTTCCTGATGCGGGGGCTGGTGCCGGCGGTGCGCCTGGTGCCGCCGGGCTGGGGCCGCGTTGTCAGCTGGTTATCGCGGCGGGCGCGGCGGAATTCCTTCGCTTTGGGGGCCGCGCTGGGATTTTTGCCCTGCGGGTTCCTGTATGCCGCCATGGCGGTGGCCGCATCGGCTCAGGACCCCTTGGCGGGGGCGCTGGGCATGCTGGCGTTCGGACTGGGAACGGTGCCGACTTTGCTGGTGGTCGGGATTGCCGGGCAGCTGGCGGGGCGGCGCTGGCAGCAGAAAATCGCCGCCTATGCGCCCGCCCTGATGGTCGCCAACGCGGTGCTGCTGGCGATTCTCGCGGTGCGGGCCGTCTGATTCAGCTGAAGGTCGCGAACACTTCCTCGATCGCCTTCAGCTGATTGCCCGCGGCCGAGGACGGCACCAGGATCAGATCCTTCACCCCCGCGGCCTTCCAGGCGGCGACGCCGTCGCGGACCTTGGCGGCGGGGCCGAACAGGGTGTTGTCCTCCAGCCAGCGGTCGCTGAAATACGAGGGGACATCGGCGTTGCGGCCTTCAGCGATGGCTTTCTCGATCGCATCCATCTCCTGATCGTAGCCGGCTTCGCGCCAGTAGTTGCGGTAGTTCGGCAGGAAGCCGTAGCTGGTCAAGGTGCGGCGGTTCACCGCTTTGGCCGCCTCCACGTCGTCGCTGATGCAGGTCGGGATCATGTTGCCGATAAAGAAAGTGGGGTCGTTGCGCTTTGCCTCGGGTAGCGCCGCCAGGGACGTGCCCATATGCGACAGGGACGCATTGGCGAAGACCACGCCCTCCGCGATCTCTCCCGCCAGGGCGACCATGCGCTTGCGCAGGGCGGCGATAATGATCGGGGGCAGGGCGCCGAGGCCCTCCTGCGCGCGGAAGCGTTCCACGAAGGACCTGATGTCGCCCAGCGGCTTGCCGGGGGTCACGCCCATGCGCACATGCGACGGGCCATGCGCGACTCCGATGCCCAGGCGGAAACGGCCACCGGAAACTTCATGCATCACCGCCGCGCTCTGCGCGAAATCCGTCACCGTCCGCTGATAGATCGGCGCGATCGCGGTGCCGAAGGGGATCGAGTCGGTATTCCACGACAGCGCCTCACACAGCGACATGTTGCCGAAGGGGCTGGGGGAGAAGATGCCGGCGAAGCCACGCTTCTCGACCTCCTGCGCCAGTTCCATGGTGCGGCGGCGGCGGCCGGGGACGGCGATGAGGCAAAGCGCGGGGAGGGTCATGGCATGCGGTTCCTTGGACGGGTTGCGCCCAGGTTAACCCGGCTGAGGGCCGGTGATAAGCTCGCCGCCGTCAACCGAGGAAACCCAGCCCATGGCCAAAGCACCGCCGCCCAAGACCCGCATCGCCCATTCCGATGCCACAACCGTCACCATCCGCGGCAAGAGCCTGATGGATGATCTTATCGGGAAACTCTCATTCACCGAGATGATGTATTTCCTGATCAAGCACCGCCCGCCCACCGTGGCTGAAACCAAGGTGCTCGATGCCTGCCTGGTCACGCTGATGGAGCACGGGTTCACCCCCTCGTCCCTCGTGTCCCGCATGGTGCATGACAGCGTGCCGGATCAGGTGCAGGTGGCGATGGCGGCGGGGTTGCTGACCATTGGCGGGGTGTTTGTCGGCACCATGGAAGGGTGTGCCAAGATCCTGAAGACCGGGATCGAGGCGGGCGGCGATCTGGATGAATATTGCACCGGAGTGGTGCGGGAGCACATCGCCGCGCGCAGGCCGATGCCGGGCTTTGGCCATCCCTTCCACAAGCCCGATGATCCCCGCCCGCCGCGCCTGTTCCAGGTCGCCGAGGAAGTGGGCCTGAACGGCCCCTATGTGCAGTTGCTGCACCGGCTGAACGGCATCGTGGATCGGGAGATGGGCCGGCATCTCACCATCAACGCCACCGGCGCCATCGGTGCCCTGATGCTCGAGATCGGCATTCCCGCCGAGATCATGCGCGCGATCGCGGTCGTGTCCCGCTGCGGCGGCCTGCCCGGTCACATTCTGGAGGAAATGGAAATGCCGACCGCCCGGAAGCTATGGGCGCTGGCGGAGGAGCATGTGCCGTATGAGGGGGAGTAACCGGATTTATTCAGGTTTGAGGCGCTAAAAGCGCACCCTGTAAACGGTTTCTTAACACTTTCTGGCTAAGAAGGCATTGGCCGGTGGGGATTGTCCCACCGGCCATACTCCAGGAGGTAACGAGATGTCCAGCCATCTCATCATCCCGCTGCTTTTGTTAAGGTACTTCGACATAGAAGTCAAGTTCCGCAGCAAGAGATAGCAGGGGAGGGGGCTGGATCAAGCGCGATCCGGCCCCACCCCTGGTGTCACTATGACCGCGGCATGACGGGTCTACCGGCGCCGGCGGATCGCGGCGAGCGATGCCATGGCTGTGCCCAGAAGCAAGAGGGTGGCAGGCTCCGGTGCCGGGTTGACGGCGCCGAACCCGCCGCTGAAGCCGCTGCTGGCGTAGTCGGTGGCCCCTGAGCCGTAATCTCCGCCCCGGGTGCAATCGTTGGAAATGGTATTGGTGTCCATCGTGACCGCACCATTCAGCGCGATGGCCCGGCCGCACAGAATCTTCGCCGTGGTCGTCAAGGTCACGCTCTGATCGGCGATAATATTGCCGGCAAAGACCGTGCTGGTGCCGAGTGTCGCGGAACTTCCGACATCCCAATAAACCCCGACATTCGCGCCGCCGTTGATCACATCAACGGCGGAAGCACTGGCGGTCGTCAGATCGGTGCCAATCTGAAACACGAACAGCGCATTCGCATTCCCCAGGGCATCGAGCCGGAGCGTGCCGGTTAACTGGGCCGAGGATGAGAATTTATAAACGCCCGGCGTCAGTGTCAGGCCGCCGAGATCCGTGCCACTCAGATCGGCTGTGAACACCATCGCGGCGAGGGCATTATCCGCGGTCAACGCGTCGGCTTGCGCCTGTTGTGCGACGGCATCGGTCGCGTGAACCGCGCCGGTTCTCGTGATGGTACCCAAACCGGTGATGGCGCTGCCGGGATAAAGCGACAGGTCGCCATTGATCGTGGTCGCGCCGGTATTGGTGACGGTCGATGCACCCAGAACCGCGACGCTTGACGCGGAGCCCAGGAGCGGCGCTGCGCTGGCACCGCTTGATCCCAGAAGGGAGGCGAGCAGACAAAGTGCCGCCGGCAGTGCGATGGCGCGGCTGTAGCCAAGTATTGCGGTTTCACAATGGTAAGCCACGCGGGTCTCCATTTATTTGTTCCGGTATAGTATTGGAACGTAGCACATGGCTAACCTGACAGACTGTCGACGATATCTATGCCGAAATCACAGCGCATCTGGTTCAGGGCCGATCAGCGGGGATGTACCCGCGGCCGAGGCAAGCAGTGCGCTTACGCCGGGCGATAAGCAACACAAATGTTGACAGGGGGCGACGATTGGATCGTGGGGCTGAAGCGGCGCAACACCGCGGACAGAGTGACCGCAGCCACCGGAGCCGGCTTTCACCGCCGCTGAGCGCTCATTCTGGAGCATGGGTTTTGATGTGCCGGAGGGATCGGGCTTCGTCGCGTGATCGGATAAATTTACGACGGCAGCACAAAACTGCGCCGTGTAAACGATTTCTTAAGATTTTCCGTTTAGGAAGGCATTGGCCGGTGGGAATACCCCCACCGGCCATACACCAGGAGGTAATGAGGTGGAACAACATCTCATCTTCCTGCTGCTTTTGTTAAGGTACTTCGACATAGAAGTCAAGTTTCGCAGCAAAAGATAGCAGGGGAGGGGGCCGGATCAACCGAGATCCGGCCCCACCCCTGGTGTCAATATGAACGCGGCATGCCCAGCACATGCTGGTTGACCAGGCAGCCGGGGTCGCGGGCAGCGCGATAGTTGCCATTTGATGGGAGATGATCGGATTATCCGGCGATCAGGGCATCAAAAGCGCGCCCCGTAAACGATTTCTTAACACTTCCTGGTTAAGAAGGCATTGGCCGGTGGGAATTCCCCCACCGGCCATACACCAGGAGGTAATGGGATGCAGGACCATCTCATCTTCCTGCTGCTTTTGTTAAGGTACTTCGACATAGAAGTCAAGTTCCGCAGCAAAAGATAGCAGGGGAGGGGGCCGGATCAACCGAGATCCGGCCCCGCCCCTGGTGTCAATATGAACGCGGCATGCCCAGCACATGCTGGCCCACATACCCAAGTATGAGGTTCGTCGAAATCGGTGCGATCTGATACAGACGGACCTCCCGCCACTTGCGCTCGATCTCATATTCGCGCGCGTAAGCGAAACCACCGAAGGTCTGCATGCAGGTGTCGGCGGCTTTCCAGGCGGCTTCGGAGGCCAGCAATTTCGCGATATTCGCGTCCGCACCGCATTCCTTACCGTTGTCAAACAACGCCGCGGCACGGCGGCACACCATGTCGGCGGCTTCCAGCTCCGCCCAGGCGCGGGCGATGGGGAACTGCACCGCCTGATTCTTGCCGATGGGGGCGCCGAAGACCACGCGGTCCTTGGCATATTGCGTGGCCTTTTTGACGAACCAACGGCCGTCGCCGACAGCTTCGCTGGCGACCAGGATGCGTTCGGCGTTCATGCCGTCCAGGATGTAGCGAAAGCCCTTGCCCTCCTCGCCAATCAGGCTGTCGGCGGGGATGCGGAAATTGTCGAAGAAAATCTCGGTGGTATTATGATTGATCATCGCCTTGATCGGCCGGACCTCCAGCCCGGTGCCGGTATTCATCGCGCGCATGTCGATCAGGAACACCGACAGCCCATCCGAGCGCTTCTTGACCTGGTCCGCCGAGGTCGTGCGCGCCAGCAGCAGCATCATGTCCGAGTGCATGGCGCGGCTGGTCCAGACCTTCTGGCCATTGATGATGTAGGAATCGCCATCCCGCACCGCCCGGGTCTTCAACTGCGTGGTGTCCGAACCGGTCGTCGGCTCGGTGACGCCGAAGGCCTGCAAACGGATGCGCCCGGCGGCGATCTCCGGCAGGTATTTGCGTTTCTGTTCCTCCGACCCGTGCCGCAGCAGGGTGCCCATGATATACATCTGCGCATGGCCCTGGCTGGCGACGCAGCCGGAGGCATTGATTTCCTCCAGAATCACCGCCGCGGCGCGGACGGGGAGGCCGGAGCCGCCATATTCCTCCGGGATCAGCGCGCCGAGGAAACCCGCCGCCGTCAGCTCTTCCACGAATTTCGTCGGATAGGCCTGATCGTCTTCCAGGCCGGCCCAGTAGGTGCCGGGATATTGGGCGCAGATCCTGCGCACGGATTCACGCAGCTCGGGGTAGTCTTCGCCCAGTGCCACCATGGTTTCGTCGGACATGTCTGCTTCCCTTTGGATGCCGTTCCCGGCGGAAGCTGCCCAAGCGCGGGGCTGAGGTCAAACGCCGCCTCGCGTCTTTGGCGCGGCGCTGCTAATCCCGGCGCGCATGCGCATTCTGTTTGTCACGTCCAACCGCCTGGGTGATGCGATCCTGTCGACGGGATTGCTCGATCATCTCATTCGGACCCATCCTGACGCCGCTATTACCGTGGTCTGCGGCCCGGTGGCGGAGGGCGTGTTCGCCCGCATGCCCAACCGCGAACGCACGATCGTCCTGCAAAAGCGCCCGCATGGCCGGCATTGGCTGCCGCTCTGGGCGGAGACGGTGACGACGCGCTGGGACCTGGTGGTGGATATCCGTGCCTCCGCGCTGTCATGGCTGGTGCCGACCAGGCGGCGGGCGGTGATGCGGCGTGCCAAGGGGCATAAGACGGCGCAGCTGGCGGCGATTCTCGGTCTCGTGCCACCACCGCTGCCGGTCGCATGGACCGCCGCTGCGGACGAGGCGCGGGCCGGCGCGTTGTTGCCGGCGGACTGTCCTTTGGTGGCTTTGGCGCCGACGGCGAATTGGGGGCCGAAGATCTGGCCGGTGGAGCGGTTCGCGGCCCTTTTCCGGGCTTTGGCCGCGGGGCCGCTGCCAAACGCGGTGCCGGTCGTCTTTGCCGGCCCTGGGGAGGCGGAACGGGCCCTCGCAGCGCCGCTGCTGGCAGCCTTGCCGGAGGCCATCGATCTCGTGGGCCGCCTCAGCCTGCCGGAGGTCGCGGCCTGCCTTGGGCGTGCGGCCATTTTCGTGGGGAACGACTCGGGTCTGATGCACATGGCCGCTGCCGCGGGCGCCCCGACGCTCGGCCTGTTCGGCCCCACCAATGCCGCTGAATATGGCCCCGCCGGCCGCAGGGCGCGCGCGGTGCTCGCGGGTTCGGCGCGGATGGAGGATTTGACGGTCGCGGCGGTGATGGAAGCAGCGCTTCAAATACTAACGCCGGCCTGAACGATGCCGGGCCGGCGCGCTTGAAGTCGGAGATCAGCAGTTCAATGTGACTGCCTATAGCCCTTGGTAACCGGTGCCGCGGACGGGGTCAATGGCTGATCGTCAGGCCGAAGCTTTGGTGTTTGGAGTGACGGGCGGCGGTTGAGGTCCCTTCCCCGTCATCCCCGGGACAGGCCCATAGGCGCTAACATAGTGAGAAATGGCAGTAAAACCCGTCATCCCCGGGCTTGTCCCGGGGACCAGGGTTTCCTCGGGTGCCGCGATTGGTCCCCGGGACAAGCCCGGGGATGACGGGTGTTCGGGGTATAGCCCAATATTGTGGTCAGGCCGATCGGACCTGCCTGAGCCCGCGTTACCGAAATTCTGGCGTGACCTCGCTGCACAGCATCTGCAATGAGTTCAGCACCTGTGGTGCCGGAATCCGCATGCCGCAGTTCAGTTCCGCCAGGATGCCGGACAGGCCCAACTCTTCACGCAGCTGGTGCAGGCGATCGCTGACCATCGCGGGGGTGCCGACGATGATCTTGCTGCGCAACACTTCCTCATAATCGATCGATTGCAGGCGCTGGCCGCGTTCGGAGCGGTTCTCGATCGCGCGGGCGCCGACCATGGCGGCGGAGGCTTCGATGCGGGCGCCGAGGTAGCGGTAGAAATGCATCACGCTTTCCTCCGGCTCTTCGCGGGCCTGTTTCTCGGTCGCGGCGACGTAGACGGGCACGCGCAGATAGACCTTGCCGTGGCCGGGATGCCCGGCCTCCTGCCAGGCGGCGCGGTAGGCGCGCAGGTTCGGCACCAGCTCGGTCAGATCACCCAGGCGGGTGGCGACGAAGATCGGCATGCCCGCGGCCCCGGCTTCGACGAAGGTGTCGGGGCTGTTCACGGCGATGCGCAGTTCGGGATAGGGGCTCTGGTATGGCTTCGGCACCAGATGGATGTTTTCGAAGTCGTAGAATTTGCCGTGGAAGGAAAACGCTTCCTGCGTCCAGGCGCGTTTGACGATTTCGGTGACTTCGGCGAAGCGTTCGCGGCTTTCAGCGTAGGAGATGCCATAGGCCTCATAGGTGCGGGGAAAGCCGCTGCGGCCGATGCCGAAGATCAGGCGGCCGTGGCTGATATGATCGACGGTGGCGGCTTCCTCGGCGATGCGCAGCGGGTGGCACAGCGGCAGGACCTGCACGGCAATGCCGATCTTCATGCGTTTGGTGCGGGTGGCGATGGCGCTGGCGATGGTGAGCGGGGCGGCCAGGACCGAGCGTTCCGGCGCGGTGTGGAGTTCGGCCAGCCACATCACATCAAGACCGGTGGTCTCGGCGGCGTCGACGAGTTCGAACGACTCCGTGAAGGCGTCTGCCTCGGACTGGCCTGGCCGGCGTTGGAATTCATGGAACATGCCGAATTCCATCGGTTTTCTCCCTGCGTTATGCCCTTGAGGGTCGTCCCGTTTTGGTCTTTCCGCAAGCCCCGCCGCCTGGGTCGGCGTGCATTACCGGTACCGTGCATTCGTAATATGATGAAATAATATGGTAATAGAAATTTTCACCAAAGGATCACGCTGATAACGCCATCTTTGACCCCGATCCCGTCTAGTCGAGGCCCAGGCGCGCGCTCGGGCGGGCTATCAGGGGACAAACAATGATGGGTTCGATTTTGCGGAAGGGCGCGACCTTCGCCGCCGCGTTGCTGGCCAGCACCAGCCTGGCGCTGCCGGGGAACGCGGCGTCCAACGACAACAACACCGCCACCCCGATCAAGCATGTGATCGTTGTGGTGGGCGAGAACGTGTCGTTTGATACGTTGTTCGGGGCTTATGTGCCGCCGCGCGGCCGCTCGATCAATAACCTGCTGTCGCAGGGCATCATCAAGGCCGACGGCACGCCGGGCCCCAATTATGCGCGCGCGGTGCAGAAGGTCGGGCAGAACCCGGGTTCCACCTACACCGTGAACCCGACCCCTGTGGCGCCCTATGCGGTGCTGCCGCAGCCTTACTCGACCGGCTCGCTGAACCTGGCGACCTTCACCTATGCACCCAGCGCCCCGGATGCGCGCTTTGCCGGCATCACCACCAACGGGCCGTTCCCGATTACCAAATACGTGCCGTACAACAGCCTGACGGCGTTCGGCGTGCCGGCCACCATCGGTGATCCGATGCACCGCTTCTTCCAGATGTGGCAGCAGACCGGCGGCTCCAACGCGCAGCTCGGCCTGTGGACCTGGGTGACCAAGACGACCGGGCAGGGCGGCGATACCTCGGGCGTGACCGCGGCCGATACCGGCCAGGGCGGGGAGCTGATGGGCTTCTACAATATGGGCAAGGGCGACGCGCCGTATTTCAACTTCCTCGCGCAGCATTATGCCATCAGCGACAATTACCATCAGGCCATCATGGGCGGGACAGGCGCGAATTTCTTCGCCCTCGCGACCGGTGATGTGGCGGTCTACAACAATGCCGGCAACACCGTGCCGCCTGCCAATCAGATCGAAAATCCGAACCCGCAGGCGGGCACGGCGAATTTCTACACGCAGGACGGTTACTCCGGCGGTTCGTACGTGAACTGCTATGACCAGTCGCAGCCGGGCGTGGCGTCGATCCTGTCGGTGCTGAACGCCAAGGGCCGGGCCAGCAACTGCGCTTATGGCGCTTATTACCTGGTCAACAACTACAACCCGCCCTACGCCGTCGATGGCACGCCGCAGGCGCTGGGCGCGACCACCTACACCTACCCGCCGCAGACGGTCCCGACGATTGGCGAAAAGCTGTATGCCAATAATGTCAGCTTCAAGTGGTACACGGGTGGCCGTGACACCGCCGATGTGACCTCTGACGCGCTGTATCCGCTGGTGCGCGCGCAGGTGGCGGCGAACCCGGCTCTGGCCGGTGCGCCGTCCTATATCATTGATGCGTATGCGGTGCCGGCCACACAGCCGTATCTTTACAACTCTATCGGCGATCCGATGAACGCGTCGTCGGTCGTGCAGGCCAATGCGGGGCTGAAGGCCAATCTGAAGGGGCTTGCGACCCTCAAAGCCGACGTGACCAACAACACGCTGCCGGCGGTGTCGTTCGTGGTGCCGAAGAACCTGTCGAGCGGCCATCCCGGCTACTCGATCCCCGGCGCGTATGAGGCGTTTCTGCAAGGCCTGATCAGCCAGGTGCAGAGCAATCCCACACTTTGGGCCAATACCGCGATCATCGTCACCACCGACGAGGGCGGCGGCTATTTCGATAGCGGCTACATCCAGAACGTGGATTTCTTCGGCGACGGGCCGCGCATTCCGCTGCTGGTGGTCTCGCCCTTCACCACCGCCGGGAATGTCGATCACACCTATCACGATCACGCTTCGATCCTGAAGTTCATCGAACGCAACTGGCAGATCAGCACCCCGCTTTCGAGCCGCAGCCGCGATCGCCTGCCGAACCCGGTGCGCGATCCTAACAACCCCTACCGTCCGGCGAACGAACCCGCCATCGGCGATCTGATGACGATGTTCACCTTCCCCGCGGCCCCCTAACCGGATCAGGAACCCAATCTTATGAACATGTTTCGCATTCTCCTGGCCGTTGTCGCGCTTGGCGCCGCGGCCCCCGCCGTTGCTGGCATCGTCGAACCCTTCGATGGCGGCATGCGCGCCGATTGGAGCCAGGGTATCGGCGCGGCCGATCCCTATGGGTTGGTGGCACCGGATGGCGGCGCGGCCTGGGCGCTGTCGGACGCGACCTGGGCTTATAACAGCGTGATCTCCTTCTCTCCGGGGCACACGCTGTCGGCCTGGTTCAACCCGAATGTTCCCACCGGTGGGACGGGCGGCCGGGTCAATCTGGGCTTCGGCGCGGATGCTTCGGGCGCTTATTCGTTCTACGCGTCGTCCGACACGACGCTGCCCTCCACTGGCATCGGCTTTCAGAACAATGCCGGCTATGGCGGCACCGATCTGTCGGCGGCGGCATTTTCGTTCCAGGACCAGTGGTATGAGCTGACCATCGACTGGGCCGCGAATGGGGTGCTGACCGGTGAACTGCTGGACAGCAACGGCACCACGGTGCTGGCGTCGCTGGCTGGCCCGACGCTGACGGGGCTTCCCACCGGCATTGCTCTGCAGGGCTTTGGCGGCGTCGATGTGGCTGATATCTCGGTGCCCGAGCCTGCCAGCCTGAGCCTGCTGGTGGGCGGGATCCTGGCGCTGCGGGCGGCTCGCCGCCGCGCCTGATGTTCAATCGGCCGGTCCCCTTTTCCGGGGGGCCGGCCGTTTCTGTTTTTGGTTAAGCCTCCGCGCCTTCGCGTCTCATTGTACGCGGCATAACCTTCGACTCATCGGCGTGTACCACCCGTCATGCTGGCATCTATACGCCAGGTTTTGAGGCCGCTGAGACGCAAAGACGCGGACAGGCGCCTAACCGATACGGATCACGACTTTCCCGACATGGGTCTGGCCCTTGAGGTGGTGATACGCGGCCTTGGCATCCCCAAAGTCGAATACGCGATCGATGACCGGCTTGATCTCATGCAGCGCGATGGCGCGGTTCATCGCCTCGAACATCTGCCGCGACCCCACATAAATCCCCCGCAGCCGCGTATTCCGCCGCAGGATGGGCGTCGGATTAATCTCGCCGCCGGTCAGAACGCCAATCAGATGCACCTGACCGCCAATACGCGCGGCCTCAACGGAGCGGGCGAGGGTGCCGGCGCCGCCGACTTCCACCACATGATCGACGCCGCGGCCGCCGGTCAGTGCCATGACCTGTTCCTGCCATTCCGGGTGCTGGCGGTAGTTGATGCCGTCCGACGCACCCAAAGCCCTGGCCTTCGCCAGCTTGTCGTCCGACGACGACGTCGCGATCACCCGCGCCCCGGCGGCCTTGGCGAATTGCAGGGCGAAGATCGACACGCCACCGGTGCCGAGGATCAGCACCGTCTCCCCCAGGCCCAGCGGCCGGGCGGCGTAGAGCGCGTTCCAGGCGGTGACGCCGGCGCAGGGGAGGGTGGCGCCTTCCTCGAACGACAGATGTGCCGGCAGGTGCACGACGCCGTCCTGATCGAACAGCACATACTCCGCCAGCACCCCGTCAATGGCGCCGCCGCGGGAGCTTTCGACGTGGTACGGCTCCATCTCTCCGCCAAGCCAGTTCTGCATGAACAGGCCGGCGACGCGATCGCCCACGGCGACCCGGGTGACGTCGGGGCCGAGGGCGGCCACTTCCCCGGCGCCGTCCGACAGCGGG
>CAIUPC010000766.1 GCA_903900905.1 uncultured Acetobacteraceae bacterium | reverse complement strand
TTCCCCGCCCCGCGGGGCCCCCTGTGGCCGAGGCGGGGCGGCCGCCCTGCGTCGGCATGACGGGAGAGGACGGCCACGTGACGGACGAGGAAGACCTCGTGCTGATGGATGCCCCGCCGCCGGAGGATATTCGGCCGTTCCTGCGCATCTGCGCCCATCTCGCCGCTATCGGCCTGTCCGTGCCCCGCATCGTCGCAGCCGACGCAACAGAAGGGCTGCTGCTGGAGGAAGACCTCGGCGACGACCTGTTCGGCGCCATCCTCTCGCCTGACAATGCGGAGGCGCTGTTCGATGCCGCGGTGGACGCGCTGGTGGCGATCCAGCGGACCGCGCCGCCGGCGGACCTGCCGGCGTGGAACGCCACCATGATGCGCGACACCGCTTTGGGCACGCTGTTCGACTGGTGGTGGCCGGCGGCGTTTGGCGCCCCGGCGCCGGATGCCGCGCGGCGGGACGTGGCGGCGGCGCTGACCACCATGCTGGCGCCTCTGGCCGCCGGGCCAAAGGCCTTCGTGCACCGCGACTTCTTCGCCGGCAACCTGCTATGGTTGCCCCACCGCACCGGCGTCCGCCGTGTCGGCCTCATCGACTTCCAGGGCGCCGCCATCGGCCACCCCGCTTATGATCTGGTGTCGCTGATGCAGGACGCGCGCCGCGACATCGACCCATTGCATGAGGAACGAGCCTTGCAGCGCTATCTCTCCGCCCGGCCGGATCAGGACCCGGCCGCGTTCCGTGCCGCCTATGACGCCTGCGCCGCGCAACGGCATCTGCGCGTGGCCTGCCAATGGGTGCGGCTGGCGGTGCGGGATGGCAAACCCAACTACCTGGCCTATGGCCCACGCACCTGGGCGCTGCTGGATCGCGCGCTGGCCCGCCCGGCCGCCGCGCCCTTGGCCGCGGCGCTGGATCGCTGGGTGCCGCGGGCCATGCGGGGGAATCCTGGCGCCAACACACACCCCCTCCCCCTGCGGGTGGGGGTTGGGGGGAGGGGGCATCCGGCACCGGCTTCTGAGGGGCGCCACCCCTCCCCCCAGGCCCCTCCCGCAAGGGGAGGGGGAGCATGAACGCGATGCGGCCTCGCACGGCCCCCAAAACCGCCATGGTCCTCGCCGCCGGCCTCGCGACCCGCATGCGGCCGCTGACGGATCACACCGCTAAGCCGCTGCTGATGCTCGGCGGGCAGACGCTGCTGGATCATGCGCTGGATCGCCTGTCGGAGGTCGGGGTCGAAACCGTGGCCGTCAACGCCTTCTGGCAGGCCGACAAGGTGGCGGCGCATCTGGCGGCGCGCACCAAGCCACCCCGCACCGTGCTCCGGCGGGAGGCCGCGTTGCTCGACACCGGCGGCGGGGTGAAGAATGCGCTCGATCTGCTCGGCCCCGATCCGTTCTACGTCATTAACGGTGACGCGGTCTGGCTGGACGGGCCCACCCCGGCGCTGACGCGGCTGGCGCGGGCGTGGCGCGATGATGTCGATGCGGTTCTGCTCCTGCACCGCACCTGCCAGATCATGGGGGAGGTCGGGTTCGGGGACTTCGCCCTCGATCCCATGGGCGTGCCACGGCGGCGGAAGGAACGCGAAATCGTGCCCTATTTGTTCGCCGGCGTGCAGCTGATGCATCCGCGCCTGATGGAGGACATGCCGGACGGCGCGTTCAGCACCAACCGGGCCTGGAACCGGGCTCTGGAAGCCGGGCGCCTGCGGGCGGTGGTGCATGACGGGCATTGGTTCCATCTCTCGACCCCGCCCGATCTGAAAGATGCGGAGGAGGTGATGCTCGCCCCCGTCACCGGGGATGCGCGCTGGCCGTGGCGTTAACCAAAGGGCTTTCAACATGGCGGCGCTGAACCTTTTCACCATCCCGCCGCATGTCCCGTTCCTGGACGCCATCGCCGCCGCCTGGCTGGCGAGGGGCGACGACCCGTTGCACATGGCGCAGGGCATGATCCTGCTGCCCACCCGCCGCGCCGCGCGATCATTGGCGGACGCCTTCCTGCGGCTGTCCGACGGCACGCCGCTGCTGCTGCCGCGCATCACCGCCCTCGGCGCGCTGGATGAGGCGCCGCTGACCTTGGCCGGCGCATTGGACCTGCCGCCGGCGGTGGAGGCCATGCAGCGCCTGGCCGCGCTGACCCGGCTGATCCTGGCGATGGGCGGGCGCAACGGTGCCCCGACCGGCGCGGACCGGGCCTGGCTGCTGGCGCAGGAACTGGCGCGGCTGATGGATGAGGCGGAGCGGGCCGAGATCGACCTCGCCCGGAAATTGCCGGACGCAGCCGACCCGGCATTCGCGGAACATTGGGCGGAGACGCTGAAGTTTTTGCATATCGTGACCGAGGCCTGGCCGGCCTGGCTGGCCGATAACGCGCTGATGAACCCGGCGGCGCGGCAGGTCGCACTGCTGAATGCCCAGGCCGAGGCCTGGCGTGACGCGCCACCCGAAGAGCCGGTGCTGATCGCCGGTACGACCGCCGGGGTGCCGGCGGTGGCGCGGCTGCTCTCGGTCGTGGCGCGGCTGCCGACGGGTCAGGTGGTGTTCCCGGCGCTGGATATGCTGATGGACGATGCCGCCTGGACCGATCTGGAGGAATCGCATCCTCAGGCCGGCTTGCAGCGGCTGCTGCACGGGCTGGGCGCGACGCGGGACGATGTGCGGAACTGGCCCTCGCAACCCGTAAGCGCGGTGCCGGAGGGGCGGTTCGCCCTGCTCTCCCGCGCGTTGCTGCCGGCCAAGGCGTTGTCGGCGTGGCGGCCGGTGGCTGGCGAAGTGGCGCCGGAGCTGGATGGGCTGTCCCGCCTGACCGCGGCCGACCAGCAGGAGGAAGCCGAGGCCATTGCGATCGTGCTGCGGGATGCGTTGGAAACCCCCGGCACCTCAGCCGCTCTGGTCACTCCCGACCGGTTGCTGGCCAATCGCGTCACCGCCGCGCTGCTGCGCTATGGCGTGGTCGCCGATGACAGCGCCGGGGAGGCGCTGGTCGATACCCCGCCCGCCGTGTTCCTGCGCCTGCTGATCCGGGCCGTCGCTGATTCCCTGGCGCCGGTGCCGCTGCTGGCGCTGCTGAAACACCCGCTGGCCGCCGCCGGACTGTCCCCCGCTGCCTGCCGGCGGGAGGCGCGGGCCTTGGAACTGGCGATCCTGCGCGGGCCGCGGCCCAATGCCGGGTTCGCCGGCATCCGGATGGCGCTGGACAAGCAGAACGCCCCCGAGACGACCCGGGCCTTCTGGGAAAGGGTCGTTCTTTGCCTGGAACCGGTGTTTCGCATGCAGGCCGCGGTCAAATCGGCCCCGGTGGAGGCCCTGGCCGCGGTGATCGAGGCCGCCGAACGCCTGGCTGCCACCGACGAGACCCCCGGCCCCGCCCGGCTTTGGTCTGGCGAAGAGGGCGAGGCTTTGGCAACCCGGCTGTCGGAAGTGCTCGCCGCCCTGCCCGGCATGCCGGATCAGCGGCGGGCGGTGCTGCCCGGGCTGCTCGATGCCGTCCTACAAGGCGGGGCGGTGCGCGATCGGCGGGCGATGCGCGGGCGCGATGGGTCGCTGCATCCGCGGGTGTTCATCTGGGGGTTGTTGGAAGCGCGGCTGCAAAGCACCGACCTGCTGATCCTCGGCGGCCTGGCGGAGACGGTCTGGCCCCCGGCGACCGATCCCGGGCCGTGGTTGTCGCGGCCGATGCGCACCAGCGTTGGGCTGCCCTCACCCGAGGAAATCGTCGGCCAGGCGGCGCATGACTTCGCCGCCACCGTCTGCGGGGCGCGGCGCATCGTGCTGTCCTGCCCGGAACGGCGCGACGGCGCGCCGGCCGTGCCCGCGCGCTGGCTGACGCGGCTGGAGATGTTCCTTGCCGGGCGGAACCTGTCCTTGCCCCTGCATCCCGCCGCCGCCTGGGTACGGGCGCTGGATCTGCCGGAAGATGGGCCGCGCCCGGTGTCGCCGCCCCGCCCCAACCCGCCGGTGGAGCGCCGCCCGCGCCGGCTGAGCGTGACCGAGATCGAGACCTGGATCCGCGACCCTTACGCCATCTATGCCAAGCATATCCTGAAACTGATCGCGCTCGATCCGCTCGACGAGCTGACGGATGCCAGCGATTACGGATCGCTGGTGCATGACGGGATGAAGGCCTTCTATGGCGCCGTCGGCCGCCGCTGGCCCGCCGATGCGCCGGCGCGGCTGCGCGCCGCGATGGCAACGACTCTGGCGCAGGCGGGGCTGCGCCCGGCCTTGCAGGCCTGGTGGCGCCCACGCCTGGACCGCATCGCCGATTGGGTGGCGGAGATCGAGGCCGCACGCTGGGCACAAGACCCGCCGCAAGCGGTGCGGGCGGAGGCGCCGGGGAAGCTCGATCTTCCCTTCGGCCTCGGCTTCCTGCTGACCGGCCGGGCCGACCGCATCGATCGGCGGGAAGACGGGACATTAACGATTTTTGATTACAAGACCGGGACGCTGCCCAGCCAGGCCGCGGTCGATACCGGCCTGGCGCCGCAACTGCCGCTGGAAGCCGCGATGGCGGAAGCTGGGGCGTTTGGGCCGGACCTCGCGGGGGTGGCGGCGGAGCTGCTGTATTGGCACCTGACCGGCGGGGCGACGCCGGGGGAGGCGCTGCGCCTGTTCAAAGGCGAGGCACAGCCGACAAAGGAGGCCGCGGCGATCGCGCTCGATCGGCTGCGCGTGCTGATCGAGGCCTATGAGGACCCGAACCGCGCGTATTTGTCGCAGCCCCATCCCGGCCAGGCGCCGCGGTTTTCGGACTATGTGCAGTTGGCGCGGGTGGCGGAATGGCAGTCGGCTGGGGAGAGTGAGGTATAGGGGGGCGATAGCGTAGGTTTCGGCCGGCAGCAATCGGCGCGGTCATCCCGTCATGCTCTGGCTTGACCCGAGCGCCCCCAAAGGATTCTGCCGCCAAAAACTATCACGTCTTATTCACCGCACGTGCCAATGGCGATGCCCGGGTCAAGCCCTACCGGATTCACAGATCGCGGAAACGAATTTCGCCCGTTCTGCTCTGCAACGTCATGGCCCGGCTTGTCCGGGCCACCTATCGCGGCACGGTGCGGTGGGGGTGGCC
>CAIUPC010000765.1 GCA_903900905.1 uncultured Acetobacteraceae bacterium | reverse complement strand
GGGACTGCGGGTGATCGATGCCTCGATCATGCCGACAGTGCCGAGCGGCAATACCAACGCGGCGGTGATCATGATCGCGGAAAAGGGCGCGGATATGATCCGGGGGGTGGGTTAGGCGGGGCGCGGGTCGCCGCGCTTTGCGCCGATCGAAAATACTTGCCTCCGACGATTCAATGTGCCAGGATAGTTTTCCTTTTTGGCAGCGGGACCTGCGGGATCGAGACGGTGGCCAATATTCGCGACCTGGCCAGCGTGATTGAGACGGAGGCGAGGGGTCTTGAACCGGTTGTCAAAGCCGCTGTGGGCCACGTCGTTTTGAATCGCATGCGGCGCAACAAAACGGCGGCGGTTCGCAATGTGTGGAACGGTTTCGTGCATGTCAGGCCCCCTGGACGGGAGTCCCTAACGATAGCGCGAGCTATTTTGAGTGGCGCGAGCAAGGATACGACCAACGGGGCCACCCATTTCTACACTCCGGCATCCATGCCATGGGAAGGGCGATTAACCGGTGGCCGCGATGTCGGGGGCGGATTGGAACAGGTGCCTGGGATAAAAGATGAGCGGGGCGTTCCGATCAGAACCTACCGCCCGAAATACGCGGCGGAATTCACGCCGATCGAGGTTAAGGGGGTCTCGCCATTGGTATTCAAATTTTATCGGACACCTGGAAATGGTCCGGTTCGTTAGCATCCTGATTTCGATGTTGTTTCTGCCCGGGGCTGGAGAGCCTCCGCCAGTTATGCCTCAGAATCTGGAGCAGGCCTATGCCAGCGTTCTTAATGCGATGCCTTCTGAGGATTTGCTTAAGGAGGCGAACGGAACATTTCACTTTGCTGCCTGTCGATCCGACGCCTGCCTGGCTATCGATGATCTGGTGCGGGCCGTCGATCAGTTGGGCCACAGGGACCGGCCGAATTTCCAGACCCTGCTCGATCCCCGACACTGGGACCCTTGGGCCGATGAACGCGCGGCTGTGCGCATTCTGCGCGCGCATCCCGAACGCAATCCCTGGCGCTGCGCGGCCTTAACCGAGCTTGCCCGCCACGCCGCGCCCTGGGACATCTGGCCTGATACCGAAGGTACATGGTTCATGGAGAGGGTCATCGAAATGGCGGTTACGGTCCGGACCGGAAAATCTCGCTGCGTCAGGCAGGTCGTCGCCGCTTTGCCGCGAACCGGTTCTGCCAGACGGTTACTGGAGGAGGCGCGAGCATCCTGTATCGGCGACCATCGCGAGGGGTGCGATCTGATACGATTGCCCTGATCGCCGCCGCCTTCCACGAAAATTTTCAACGTTACCACCGATTTGCCCCAATATCCCCACGGGTCCAGAGTTCACCCAGGCGGTAGCGCTCAAGCCACGGTTTCAGTGCGTCAGCCGAGAGACGATTGAGCGTTGTTGCGCCATCCTGTTTTTCGCAAACGATGACGGCCTCGGGCATGTCGGTCATGCAATCGACCAGCACTTCTGAATGGGTCGTCACGATCAGCTGGCAGCGTTCGGAGGCCTCGCGCAGCAAACGGGCGACGGTCGGCAGGATATCCGGGTCCATTCCTCAGAAGATCGATCGCGTCCAGGAGGTTGGATTTGCCGGAACCATTCGGTCCGATGATGACATTCAGCGGCCCGAGCGTCAGTGGTTCTGAGTCAGAACCAAAGCTCAGGATATTCCTCAGCGTGATCTCGCGGATCAACATAGGGATTCTACCTTCCAGGGGCACGAAACTGACCGCCAGCCAAAGAGGCTGACGGTCGATGCCGGGAAAGTTACCACAACCGCGTGCGCGAAACGCCCCCTACTTAATCGGATCGAGATCCCGCGCCCCCAGAGTCCGCGCGCGGATCGCTTCTTCCGGCGCTTCCCGCCCATGGTCCGTGAACGCCCGCTTCACCGCTTCGGTCGCCGGGCTGAAGATCGCCTTGCGGTTGTCCCGCGCCCAGGCATTCGACGACAGGATCGGCTCCAGCGAGCCCTGGAACGCCGGCATGACGTACCGTGCGAACAGCTCGTAGCTGCGCATCGTCTGCTCCCGCGTGGCCCATTCATGGGCACGGAACAGAATGCCGCCGAAGCCGCCCTCGCTGTAGCCTTGCAGGCGCTTGATGCCCTTGATGACCGTCTCGGGGGAGCCAACCAGAGTCGTGCCCATCTTGACGCCATCGCTCAGCGGGTCATCGGCGCGGCCGGGCGGGCGGCCCAGCGTGTCCTCGAAATAGGTCAGAGTTTCGTTACGCTCGCCCTTACGGACCTCCCGCAGCGCCTGCTCATCGTCTTCCGCCAGATGGGCGCTGACGACCACGCGCCAGTTCTTGCGGTTCATGGTCTTGCCGTTCTTCGCCGCCGCCTCTTCGGCGATCTTCCACTGGCTGCCCAGCGCTTCCGGGCCGCCCGGCAGGCCGGCGCCGATAGACAGAACGCCGACGCCATGGGTGCCGGCGGCGATCATGCCGAACGGCGTGATGGTGCTGGCGACCGCGATCTCGAAATGCGGATCGGAATAAGGGGCGAGGTGCAGCCGCGCCTGGTTCATCTCGAACCAATCGGACTTGATCGTCACCGGCTCTTCCATCTTCAGCAGCCGCATGATGGCGTCCATCGCCTCCAGCATGCGGGGCCGCTGCGTGGAGGGCTCGATGCCGAGCATATAAGCGTCGGAGGTCAAAGCACCCGGGCCGCAGCCCAGCATGGCCCGGCCGCGGGTCATGTGATCGAGCTGCACCCAGCGCTGCGCCACCATGAACGGGTGGTGATAGGGCAGGCTGGTCACGCCGGAGCCGAGCTTGATGTATTTCGTCTTCTCCGCCGCCGCGGCGATGATCAGCTCGGGGGAGGCAATGGTTTCCCATCCGGCCGAATGATGCTCCCCGATCCAGGCCTCGTCATAGCCGAGATGGTCGAGCCATTGCAGCAGCTCGACGTCGCGATCCATCGACAGCGTCGGGTTTTCGCCCAGACGGTGGAAGGGCGCGAGGAAAATACCGAATTTCAAGCCGCGATGGGCCATGGGTTTGCTCCGTGAACGATGCCCTATACTGCCCGCATACCCGCCGGTAGCCAAGCCTTGGCCGGCATGGCAGGGTCCGGCCTCGGATCGCAACAGGAGGAAACAGCGTCATGCGTCTGGAAAACAAAGTCGCCATCGTCAGCGGCGCGGCATCAGGCATGGGGGCGGCGACGGCCCGCCGCTTCGCCAAAGAGGGTGCCAAGGTCGTCATCGCCGACATGCTGGAAGCGGAAGGCAAAGCCGTTGCCGCCGAAATTACCGCCGCTGGTGGCGTTGCCATGTTCCTCGCGCTGAACGTGACGGAGGAAGCGAGCTGGAAATCCGTGGTTGATGCCACCGTCGCCGCCTATGGCAAGCTCGACATCATGGTCAACAATGCGGGCATCAGCGGCAGCGCGGTCAACGACCTGCTGGAAACCGGGATCTGGGACCGTGTCATGGCGGTGAATAGCACCGGCGTGTTCCTCGGCACCAAATTCGCGGTCGAGCAGATGCAGAAGAACGGCGGTGGGTCGATCGTGAACCTGTCCTCCATCTCCGGCGTTGTCGGCCAGACGATGGTTCACATGAGCTACAATGCGTCCAAGGGCGCGGTGCGCACGCTGACCAAGGCGACGGCGGTGCAGTTTGGCAAGGACAATATCCGCGCCAATTCCGTGCATCCCGGCCTGATGCCGCCGATGCGTACCTCCGGGGCGACGGCCGATCCGGTGGTGCGGGCGAAAATGCTGAAGGCGGTGCCGCTGGGCCGGAATGGGGAGGTGGATGAGGTCGCGAATGCCATCCTGTTCCTGGCCTCGGATGAGGCCTCGTACGTCACTGGCGCCGAGCTGTACGTCGACGGCGGCTACCTCGCGATGTGACCGGATCGGTGCGCCCGGGCGATGTCCTGGCGCACCAAACCCTCTATGGCCAAACAGGAAACGCTGGTATATTCGCGCGCTCACATTTTCAATTAAGTGATCGCACGAGGATTTTGAGGGTTTTGTTCGGTTTGGGCCGGTTTTCGCTGTTGCCGATCGTCGGGGCCCTGGTCGTTGTGGCCGGACTCGCGGGCGGAGCGGTGTACTATTTTTATGAACCGGGCGCGGCGGCGGAAACCGTAACCGACCCCAATGTCGCCGGCGCCGCCAGCGCGGCCCGGCCGGTGATCGATGCGTTGAATAAATACTGGTCTGAGCGAGGTTATTATCCGACATCGCTTGATGTATTGAGCCTCCCGCCGCGGCCAGGCGCGCCAAGGTTTCTTTACGCCGCGCGGCGGGAAGACCAAATTATTGAGTCCGGCCTCTGCGCTGGCCGTGAATTATCCGCCCCGGGGAAGAACGGCGAACGCCAATGCGTGACGGGTTTTCGTCATTATACTTTGCAATCACAGAATTTTCCGGATGACCCCAAAGACCGCCAAACCGAACGTTGGGCTTTTTATACGACACAAACACGGCAGTGGATCGCCGGCTGGTGCGCGCATCCGCCCGGTAAGGCGAAAGAACCGCATAATGGGGTTTGCCGGCGTTAAGCTGCGTATTGTTCGATCCGGCCGAGCAGGGACCGGGCGGCAAGGAGGTCGGGCAGGTCCAGCCCCTCGGTAAACCAGTCGTGTACTGGCCGCAGAACCGCCTCAGCCTCCTGCAAAAGGCCTTGCTGGTGCCAGATTTCGGCCAGATCCGTCGCCGCGCGCAATTCCCAAAGTTTCGCATCCTGCCGCCGCGCCAGCGCGATGCTTTCGCCCAGGACCGCGATCTTCTCCGCCGGTGAGGTCAGGATGATTCGAGCCCGCAGGCGCAGCAATTCCGCCTCACACCAGCGTTCGGCGGCGAGCGCCATCAATTCCTCCGCCCGCCGGATCAGGGCCGTGGCACCGGCATGGTCGCCCCGGTGCAGGCTTACTTCCGCTGCCGCACCCATGAGGTAGGGCAGGAAAGCCCAGTTGCGCGTGCTGTCGAGCTGGTGCATCGCACCCTGCAGGCGGCGATAGGCCAAGGGATCGTCGCCGGCATGGAGGCTCGCCCAGTTTTCGAACAGCGCGCCTTCCGGCTCGCCCTTGAAGGTTTCGTAGCTGGCCGACAGGGTCAGCAACTGGCTGGCTCGGCGATGCGTGCGGGGGATGTCGCGCAGCAGCATGTGCTGGATGCAGGCGCGGCGCAGGCCGAACACGACGCTGATGGCATGCAGCAGGTCCTCGGCATGGCGGAGGCCGGTTTCGGCGGTCTCCAGCGCCTGGTCCGGGTAACCCATGACCGTCATGACGATCGACTGGAACATGCAGCCGGCGACCATTGGATCGCGGGCGGTGCCGGTTACCATGCCGCCATCAACGTCCGGGTCGTAGAGCAGCAGCAGATTGTCATAGGCAGAGCGCGCTTCGGCCAGTTGCCCGGTCATGAAATACGCGCTTCCGGCCACCCGTTCTCCCAGCATCAGGGCCTGGCGATTTTCGGTCCTCGCCCCGAGCCCAAGGATCTCCCGGGCGTATTCGATCACGGTATCCGGCTCACCGCGGGTAAAATGGTAGACCTGCAGGCCGTAAAGGATGGGTAGCAGCTCAGTCGTTTCACCCAGGGCCAGGCACAATTCCCGCGCCCGTTTGAACGCGGTATGCGCCTCATCGCTGGCGGAGCTGATGGAATCGATCAGGCCGCGGCCAAGCGCGATCTGCAACGCCAGCTCCCGCTGTTGATTCTCCCGGGTGTCCGGGAGATCGCGCAGCAGGCCGAGGCCGCGGCGTAGATGGCTGACCATTTCCGCCACCGCGCTGCGCGCCATCGCCGTCCGTGCGGCCTTGGTATGGTAGTCGATCGCCCGATCCGGGATGCCGGCTTCGGTGAAGTGGTAGGCCAGCAGCTCCGGCTCCTCCCCGGAGCCGCGGTCGCGGCTCAGCGCATTGGCTACCTGGGCGTGGAGCGTGCGCCGGCGATCGCGTAGCAACGTGCTGTATGCGGCGTCTTGCACCAGCGCGTGGCGGAAGCTGTAAACGGCGTTCGGCGGCTGCCCCCGGCCCACGAACAAATCGGCTTCCACCAGGGCTTTCAGCCCGGCTTCCAGCCGCCCTGTCGGCAACTGGAACACCGATTGGAACGTCTGGAAGGAAAATTCGCGCCCAATCACGGCGCCCATCTGCGCGACCTCCTTGACGTCGGCGAGCCGATCCAGACGGGCCATCAGGGAGGCTTGGAGCGAGCTCGGCACCACCACCGGGGAGTGCGGCATGACCGAGCCACCCGAGGTCACCGCGGGCCCGCTTTCCAGCATTGTTTTCGTGAGCTCTTCGACGAATAGCGGGATACCGTCCGCGTGGGCGATGATCTGGTCGCGCACCTGTTCCGGCAGCACCCGCCCCGCCACAACCCCATCGATCAGGTCACGGGCCTGCCGCCGATCAAGACGGTTCAGCAGATGAACGGATACGGCGGGACGATCGACCCAGTTTGGCGGTGGCCCCGGACGGGACGTAACCAGGAGCATGACCCGCCGGCTTTCAATCCGGTCAACCAGCCGTTCCAGTAAATCCAGCGTCGTCGGATCGGCCCAATGGATGTCCTCGACGATGATCAACAGCGGTTGCCCGGCTGTGAGAAAGTCGAGGTGGTGAAATAACGCCGCGAAGGTGCGATCTTTGCGCTGGGCCGGGGTCAGCGCGGCAAGCCCGGCGTCCGGGTCCACCGGCAGGCCCATCAGGTCGGACAGGATCGCGAAATCCTCGGCGGGGGCCCTTGCGTGGGTCAGGAGATTGCGCAGGCGGGCCAGGCGGCTGGCTGTACTGGCAGCCGGTTCGAACCGCGCGGCACGGGCGAGCTGGGCGATGACCGGGTGCAAGACGCTGTCGCTGCTGTGCGGCGTGCAGAGATAGCGCAGCCGCAGATGGGTCTCGCCGCGCAGCCGATCCTCAACCGCCGCGGTGAGGCGGGATTTGCCGATACCGGCTTCGCCGGACAACAGAACCGTGCGCCCGGCGCCCTGGCGCGCCTGGTCCCAGCGGCGCAACAGGAGCGTGAGTTCTTCCTCCCGGCCGAGAATGGGGCCGCGGCGGTCGTCGCGCAGGGCCTCGAAGCGGCTTTCAATTCGGGCTTCGCGTAACACATTCCATGCCCGGACCTGCGTGCTGTAGCCCTTGAGGTTTTCGGTGGATATTTCCTCGTATTCGAACAGTCCGCCCACCAGACGCCGGGTTGAATCCGCGATCGCGACCGCCCCCGGTTCGGCCAGGGTCTGCATCCGGTTGGCGAGGTTGGGCGTGTCCCCGACAACCGTCTGTTCCTGCGACAGGCCGGCACCGATTAGGTCGCCCACCACGACCAGGCCGGTCGCGATGCCCACACGTGTGCCAAGCGTGCCGGGCGGACCGGCGATGGTATTGAGTTGCGCGACCGCCTGCGTCACCGCGAGGCCGGCCCGAACGGCCCGTTCGGCGTCGTCCTCATTGGCGGCGGGAAAGCCGAAATAGACCAGCACGCCGTCGCCCATGTAGCGCGCGATGAAGCCGCCAAAGCGCGAGATGAGGCCGCTGACACTGCCGCGATAGGCGGCGATCACTTCCCGCAGATCCTCGGGGTCGAGGCGGGCACCGAGCGCGGTCGACCCCACCATGTCGCAGAACATCACCGTCAATTGCCGCCGTTCGGCGATGGCGGCAGCGGGCGGCGTCGGTACGGCGGAGGCCGTTCCGCAATCGCCGCAGAACCGCGGTTGAGCAGCACTGGTCCTGCCGCAGGCATGGCAGCGCCATCCCAACGGAGCCCCGCAGTCACCGCAAAATTTCTTACCGTCGGGTGCGGGCGTCCCGCATTGCCCGCAGTTCATATGTGTGATCCCAACCAACCCGGGCGCGCCGATTAATGTGACGATTCTTTATGCATCCACTCCATACTATTGAAACACGGTTGACCACGGAATGCAATCATCGGCGGGCGACGCAACAGAGGTATCCCATATGGTTTCAGGGTCCGCCGTCACGCAGGTAAAGGCCGTCATCCTCGGACCTGTCCGGCGGATCCCCCTCGGTACAGGCCCTGAAGTTGTGGGTAAAGTACTTGGAACCGTGCGGCTGGCGATCCTCGGGGCAAGCCCGAGGGTGACGGTTTTTGACACAAATCCGCCCCATGCGATCACCCCGGTCCGCGCAGGCCTGACACGATCCCTCGTTACCTTCATCAGCAAGCCCCGGCCGGGGGCTTCCCCGGACGATATTGAGCCGATATAGTTTGGCGGAGCGCGCGGTTGTGCTGCGCTTCATGGGAGAACTGATATGAACGCCGTCGTTAAATCCATCACTGGCACATACAATGTTGTTCGTTTCGTCGACGCGGACAAGGTTGACCAGATCGCCGCTATTCTCGGCCTGAGCGCTGATGAAACCGCCGCCATGAAGGCCAATCCGGTGATCGTCGTCACCGACGGCCCGGCGAAGGGCTGAGTCTCCGGCTCTGGGATACGTGACATGACCGAGGAGGCTCCAGGGCTGCCATTGGGGCCGTCGGTCAAGCGCGCCTCCGTCGTGCGTCGCGTCACGCTGCCTGACGGGGCCCGGGTGCAGCCGCGCCCGGGTTTCGAGGGGGATGTCTGCGCGTTCCAGCTTGGCGCGGATGCGAATCCCGTCACGCTGGAAGCCATCTCCGGCCGCGCCATGACCTTGGCGCCGGGCGATATATTCCTTGGTTGCCCGGGATATCGCGAATCAACCCGCTGGGTCGTGGGCGCCATTCCCGAGGGCGGACTGCTCCCGGGCAATCCCTACTGGATCCTCGCCGAGTGCGGGGTCGTCGGCGATTTCGCCGGGCAGTCGCCGGCGGAGAAGGGTTACCTCAGCCAGGTTACCTGTCTCGGTGCGGTTACCGACAGCGACGGTACTGGCTTCAATCTTCGCGACTTCGCGCTGCCGGTGGTTGAACCAGCGGATCGCGGCGCGCCGGTGTTTTTGGTCGTGGGGACGTCGTCGGAGGTTGGCAAGACAACCGCCGCCATCGGTGTTTTACGCGCGCTGCGCCGCGCTGGGCGTACCAAGGTGCTGGCGCTGAAGGCGACCGGAACCTCCTCGGTCACCGAACTGCACACCTATCAGGATTATGGCGCCACG
>CAIUPC010000764.1 GCA_903900905.1 uncultured Acetobacteraceae bacterium | reverse complement strand
CTTGTCCCGGGGACCAATCGCCGCACTGTCGGAAACCCTGGTCCCCGGGACAAGCCCGGGGATGACGGTTTTTGCTGCACTCTCTCTATGTTAGTGCCCAGGCGACAAGCCCGGAGATGACGGTTTTTGCTGCACTCTCTCTATGTTAGCGCCCAGGCGACAAGCCCAAAGATGACGGCCGCGGGGCGGAAATGGGTCACGCAAGCCCGCCTTTAGCAGCCAACACACCATTTGCGTCCGGCCCCCCAAAGGAATAGCGTCCTCGCAACTATAAAGCGGAGGACTTCCCATGAACGCGCCCGTGTCGCTCGACGACGCCTGGACGATGCCCCTCGACCAAATCGATGTCAGCCAGCCGCGCCTGTATCAGGATGACACCTGGGAGGGTTACTTCGCCCGCCTGCGCCGCGACGATCCCGTGCATCACACGACCGACGGCATGTACGGGACCTTCTGGTCGGTTACCAAATACAAGGACATCATGGCGGTTGATACCAACCACCATGTCTATTCCTCCGACGCCATGATGGGCGGCATCGCCATCCGCGACCTGCCGATGGATTTCCGCCGCCCCAGCTTCATCTCGATGGACCCGCCGAAGCATGATGCGCAGCGCAAGGTGGTGTCCCCCATCGTGGCGCCGATGAATCTGGCGAAACTGTCCACCACGATCCGCGAACGGGCCTGCCGCATCCTCGATAGCCTGCCGCGCGGGGAGGTCTTTGACTGGGTCGATCTTGTCTCCGTCGAACTGACCACGCAAATGCTGGCGACCCTGTTCGATTTCCCGTTCGAGGAGCGGCGCAAGCTCACCTACTGGTCCAACGTCGCCTCCGTGAACACCCGCGCCGGCACCGAGATCGATTCCGAGCAGAAGCGTGACGCGGTGCTGCAGGAGGCTGTCGAGTATTTCTCCGCCCTGTGGAAGGAACGCGCCGCACAGCCGCCGCGGCCGGACCTGATTTCGATGCTGGCGCATGGCGAGGCGACCCGCGATCTGCCCAGCCGACCGCATGAATTTCTGGGAAATTTACTGCTGCTGATCGTCGGCGGCAACGACACCACCCGCAATTCGATCTCCGGCGGATTGCTGGCGTTGAACAACAATCCAGACCAATATGCCAAATTGCGCGCCAATCCCGACCTGATCCCGAGCCTGGTGCCGGAAATCATTCGCTGGCAATCGCCGGTGATCCATATGCGGCGCACCGCGTTGGTGGATGCCGAACTCGGTGGCAAGCAGATCAAGGCCGGTGATAAAGTCGTAATGTGGTATATTTCCGGCAATCGCGATGAAGACGGGATCGAGAACGCCAACCAGTTCATTATCGACCGCGCGCGCCCGCGCCAACATCTGTCTTTCGGGTTCGGCATTCATCGCTGTGTGGGCAATCGGCTGGCGGAAATGCAGCTGACGATCCTGTGGGAGGAAATCCTGAAACGCTTCCCCGTGATCGAGGTCGTGGAGGAGCCAAAGCGCGGCTACTCCAACCTGATCCGCGGCATCGTCTCGATGCCCGTTCGCATCCCCGCGTAGGGAGGTTCCGATGACGGCGCTCTACTATGACTGGATCGCCAATCACGCCGAACGGCGCCCGGATTCACTGGCCGCGAACGACCTTGGCAGCGGCCGGCGGTTCACCTACGCCATGTTCGACGAACGCATCGCCCGGCTGGCGACAGTGCTGCGCGATCGGTTCGGTGTGAAACGGGGGGACCGCGTCGCGGTCTTCGCCCCCAATACGATCGAAACCTTCGAGGTCCAGTTCGCCGCCTGGCGGCTGGGCGCGGTGTTCGTGCCGCTGAACTGGCGCCTGGCGGTGCCGGAGCTGCGCGCGATCCTGAGCGATTGCGCGCCCGTGGCGATGATCCACGATGCGGAGTTCACCGACCGGGCGCAGACCCTGGGGGAGAGCTTCCCCGCGATGCGCCTGTGCTGCTTTGGTGGCCCGGCCTCGGATTATGAGCAGGCGCTGGCGCATGCCGGCAGGTTGGCGGGCAATGAGACCGTCGCTCTGAGCGAGATTTCCACCATCCTCTATACCTCGGGCACGACCGGGATCCCCAAGGGCGTGACCATCCCGCACACGATGAACCTGCAGAACATCATCAACAGCACCGGCCCGGCGCTGCTCGGGCGCCATTCGGTGTTCCTCGGCGTGTTGCCGCTGTTCCATACCGGTGGGCTGAACGTCTGGGCCAACCCCATCTTCCATCTCGGCGGCAGCGTCATCCTGATGCGCAGCTTCGATCCGGGGGAGGCGCTGCGCCTGATTGGTGACCCGGCCCATGGCATCACCCATATGTTCGGCGTGCCGGCGATCTTCCAGTTCATGGGTCAGCATCCCAATTTCGCGACGACCGATCTCAGCGGCCTCGTCAGTGCGGGTGTGGGCGGCGCGCCGACACCCTTGGCCATTCTGACCGCCTGGGCCGAGCGAGGGGTGCTGCTGCAACACGCCTTCGGCATGACCGAGACCAGCCCGATCGTACTGATCCTGGACAAGGAAGACGCGATCCGAAAGGTTGGCTCCGCCGGCAAACCCATCCTGCATGGGCAGGTGAAGGTTGTTCGTACGGATGGGAGCCCGGCGGATCGCAACGAAATCGGCGAACTCTGGGTCAAGGGCGATCACATCACCCCCGGCTATTGGCAGAAGCCGGAAGCCACCGCCGCCGCTTTCACCGATTCCTGGCTGCACACCGGCGACGCGGCGCTGGTCGATGACGAAGGCTATTACTTCATCGTCGATCGCTGGAAGGACATGTACATCTCCGGCGGGGAGAACGTGTATCCGGCGGAGGTCGAAAACGCCCTGTATCAAATCCCCGCGCTGGCCGAAGCCTGCGTCATCGGGGTCGCCGACAAACGCTGGGGCGAGGTCGGGCGGGCGATCGTGGTGGTCAAACCCGACATGACCCTGACCGAGGAGGATGTCATCGCCCACTGCGCCGCCAACCTTGCCCGCTACAAGCTGCCGCATTCCGTGGTGTTCACGGACGCGCTGCCACGCAACGCGACGGGCAAAGTGCACAAGCCGACGCTGCGGCAGATGTTTGGGGCATAGACGGCTCACGTACGATGTTATTGCCAGCGCGTAAAATGAATGACGTACCGGCCATCGTTACCCGTTATGCCGACGCAGATCGGCATAACGGCGTTGGGGCGCTGCCGTGATTCGATGTCAACCCGGTCTGGCGCACTACCAGTCCTCCTTGACGTTGACGTACCGGCCATCGTTACCCGTCATGCCGACGCAGGTCGGCACCCACGCCTTTTTCCTCTATAATACCAGCCCGTGTTGACATTGACTCACCGGCAGCGCCCCAACGCCGTCATGCCGACGGAGGTCGGCATCCACGACTTTGCAGCGTTAGACAGGAGAAAGGCGTGGGTGCCGACCTG
>CAIUPC010000763.1 GCA_903900905.1 uncultured Acetobacteraceae bacterium | reverse complement strand
TCCAGCAGCGCGGGGAGGTTGGCGATCCCGGGCGGGGCGGCGAGTGCCCGCAGGATCCGCAACGAATCCGCCGGCTCCGGATTGTTCCAGGCCACCAGCGGCAGGCTCAGATGGCTGTCCGGTTCGGCGGCGCCGCAAGTCAGCAGGCGCAGCGTGGCACCGTCGGTCAGCAGCCCCGCGATTTCGCCGCGTGCCCGCAACACCCGGCAGGCCGCCCGGGTTGGGCTGAAGCGATAGGCCCGCCCGGCGCGGTTCGGGCTGTCCAGTGGGGTTTCAGTGCTGACGGCCCAAAGCCGGAGCGCCCGGCCTTCCGCGCCGGCAGCCAGCCAACCACCATCCTCCTCCCCCTCCCGCGTCATAACCGGTTCCTGCCTGATCGGCTTGCCATAGCCCAAGGCCCGCGCGAGGGGGGCCAGCAGCTGGGATTGCACCCGCTGCGGACCGGCGATCCGCCCGATGGCATGCAGGCCGCGTCGCAGGTCCCGCCATGCCAGGGCGTCGATCGTCGTGATCAGACCGAGCCGGGTGATTGTGGCGTCCAGGTCGAAACGCACGAAGGCCTCCGGCAAGGCCGTGCCGCCGATAGTGAGGTCGCTGGTATCGAGGCTCATGCCGGCACCAGCATGAGCATCCCAATTGGGTGCGTGGTCGGCTCCGACAATGGCGAATGCGCGCGAAGGCGGCGGTGGTAGAATGCCAGCAGGGCCTCCCCCTCCCGCCGCTTGTCGGCGCTGACCTCGCTGTCGGTGACGAAACCCGAGAGGCGTTCGGCCGGGTGGGTGGCGTAAGCCCAGCACAGGCCGGGCGGCAGCGCGCCAAACAGGTCCGGGACCGCGATCCGCGCGGGTCCGCAGAGTGCGGTGGTCCGGCGTTCGAGCCAGCGGTCCAGCTGCAGTCGTTCGGTCAATTCTGTCTGCGCGTGACGCTCTATGCAGGCTTCGGCCAGGGCGCGCACGGCCGTTGATAGCGCTGCTTCGGCTTCGGCAAGCCGACCGGGGACCCAGGCGGCGAAGTGCGCCCAGGGGGAGGCGATGTCGATCGTTTGCGCGGGGGCGGCCAGTTCCAGCCAGGCCGCCGGGTCCTCGAGGACATGCGCGGCCCCGTCGCGGGGCAGAAGGACCGCTACCGGCTGGCGCAGCGCGATATGGCGGCCCCACTGGATTTCGATGCTGTAGGTCAACAGCAGCGCCAACCGTTCGCCCCGCGCGGCGGCAACGCGGTTGTCCCCCTCGCGGCGGATGCGGCCGATGGCCTGGCGAACCGTCGGATGCACCCGGCCGATGGGTTCGGTTGGTGGTCCACCATTCGCCTGGGTTACGAAGCCGGTGAGGGTGATCCGAGCGGCATCGCGGGCGGCGGCGTGCCGGGCGCTGGTTGCCTCCGCCAATTGCGCGGCGCTGGCGTTCATGCCCTGGCCGGCGAACCAGCCATGCCGCGCGGCGAGGCGATCGAACCCTTCATAGGCGCGGTCGATTTCATGCAGCAGATCGCGATAGGCCTCGGTTCCGCGTTCGTCGGCCGCGGTGCTCATGCTGGGCAGAGGCGGCGCGTCGTCGGGGAACAGGCTCGCCTGCGCCTCCGCCAGGCCCATCAGCAGGCCGTGTCCCAGACGGTCCTCCGGCACGGTCATGCCCAAAGTGTCCGGCATGAAGGTCAGCTGCGCGCGGGCCTTCTCGTATTTCGCGATCAGGCGTAGCAGCAACCGTTCCTCGAACGTGCCGGCCAGGCAGAGGTAGCGGATTTCCGGGTCCAAAAGCTGGCCATAGCGGTCGATGCGGCCGTTGCGCTGCTCCAGCCGGTTGGGATTGTACGGCAGGTCGAGGTGGATCAGGTGATGGCAGCGCTGCTGCAGGTTCAGCCCTTCGGCCAGGGAGTCGGTGCTGATCAGGATCAGCCCATCCTCGGTCGCGCAGCGTTCGGCGGCCTGGGTGCGGGCCGCCTCGGTGTCCTG
>CAIUPC010000762.1 GCA_903900905.1 uncultured Acetobacteraceae bacterium | reverse complement strand
TCCCGGGGACCAATCGCGGCACTGTTGGAAACCTTGGTCCCCGGGACAAGCCCGGGGATGACGCTGAGGGTTCGACTGGGGCGCTCGTCAATCCAAATGCGATCACCCTGGGCGTTGCCAGCACCCCATGAAGGCGCTTATTGGTTTCTAATCACCGTCATTGCCGGGCTCGACCGGCGACGGATGCGCGCGAAGAGGATGGAAGGATGAGCGACCTTTACGATACCGACATCCTGCTGTGGTCCGAGCAGCAAGCCGGCTTGCTGCGCCGCCGCGCCCTCGGAATGCTGACAAACGATACCGAATTGGACTGGACCAACATCGCCGAGGAGATTGAAAGCGTCGGCAGCGAGCAACGCCACGCGGTCGAATCGCTGCTGATTCAGGCGTTGCGCCATTGGCTCAAGACCCTGGCTTGGCCGCATTCGGGCGAAGTGCCGCATTGGCAAGCGGAAGAACGGCTGTTCCGGTCGCTGGCCCGGCGGCGCTTCGTGCCTTCCATGCGCCAGAGGATCGATTTCGACAGGCTCTATAGGGACGCGCTGCGGTCCCTGCCGGACACAATCGATGGTCAGCCGCCGCTGCCTGTGCCGGTTGACTGTCCGGTGACGCTGGATGGGTTGCTGGCAGACGACTGAGACGAGCCGCCGTTGATGTTAACCCATGGCGCCTCCCCCTCCCCTTGATGGAGGGGGCAGGGGGGAGGGGTGAAAAGGCACAATTTTCGGGGAGATACCCCTCCCCCCAACCCCCTCCCTCAAGGGGGGGAGAATCAACTTCAACAGCGGCTGGTAACAGGCTGCCCGTGTTGACATTGACTTACTGACGGCGGGAGGACAGCGGGCAACGCCAAACGACGCAGTTGATCCTGGGCCTCGCCTAAACGGCCACAAACCCAGGCAGCCGCAGCGCTTTCCGGTCGAAGGTCACGGTGTAGGCACATCCGGCCTTGGCCGACAGCACAGCGATGAGCGTATCCGCGAAAGGCCCGCGTCCATCCCGCATCGAAACCATGGACGCGAACACCTCCTGCGCATGTTCCACGACCAGGACGTCCGATCGCAAAATCAGCTCGATGGCATCCGCGATCACCCGAGGTGCCAGCCCATAGGCCCTGGCCAGCACCCACACGGTCTCCACCATCGCGACCGCACTGATAAAACCGGGGTCCTGACGCGTCAGGCGCCGTTCGATCAGATCGCTCGCCTTGGCTGACTGCACCGCGTCATCCTGGGCCAGATATCGCACCAGCACATTGGTATCGAGGCCGATCACGGATCGTCTGCGACGGCGCCGGCCGCGATCGCTTCGTCCATGTCCTCAAGACTCACTGGCGTCCGCCGAGGCGGCACGATCCCCCGCAATGCCGTGACAGGGACCTTCGGCAGCAACACGACGGTCCCATCGGGATGCATGAAAAACCGGACCCGGTCGCCGGGCTTCAAATGCAGATAGTCCCTGACAGCCTTGGGGATCGTCGCCTGCCCTTTCGCGGTAATCGCGGCTTCCATGCTACACTCCTTACAACGGGCGAAAAGTAATACAGGATCGCAGGGGCGGCCATAAAGGGGAAACCACCTCCGGGACCGAGCCCATGGGCGCTTACATAAGCGGCCACGGCCTCTCTTCCGCGTCATCCCCGGACTTGTTCCCATGGGCGCTAACATAAGCGGCGACGGCCTCTCTTCCGCGTCATCCCCGGGCTTGTCCCCATAGGCGCTAACATAAGCGGCGACGGCCTCTCTTCCGCGTCATCCCCGGGCTTGTCCCGGGGACCAATCGCGGTACATGCGGAAACCATGGTCCCCGGGACAAGCCCGGGGATGACGGTTTTTGCCGCCATTACCCCCAGACTTAACCCTTAAGGGGATGACGGATGGCGGGCCTTCATCCCATCCC